>JAHEAU010000317.1 GCA_024642625.1 Lewinellaceae bacterium | reverse complement strand
TGGATATATGGTTCGACTGATGCCAACCCCAGGTGGGCCGGATGAGCGAAATGTGGTGTTTGCTCTATCAAAGGATGAGGAACAGCTTTCATTAATCGATCGAATGTGCGATCGAGAGGGTTGGACAGTACTGAAGCCAAGTGATCTGGATACCGAAGGTGATGATCCAGAAATGCTTACGGACGATCGACCCAGGGAAGATCTGTATAGTCGCCCGGCAGCTCGTTGGCGCTCACTGTACCTTCTTCAACCCAGTCCTGATCATTCAAATATGATCCAATAATCCCTGCTGACTTTGGTGCTCTATTGTCAAGTTCATAATTATTCCCTAAATTGAAATCATTCTTAAATGCCTATTCTGTTACCCTAAATTATCACGCTATGAAAAAATGGATTTTACTACCTTTTGGTTTGATCAGTCTGATCGCCTTTATGGTGGTCTCCTGCAACAAATTGGAATTTTCATCTGAGGTTCCGTCGACTGGAATTGACAAAATAGTTTCTTCCATCAGCGCTCCCATTGAAGGCAGTTATATGATCAAAGTTGCGCCATCCGCACTGTCAGGAGATGCGGATTTGAGGAGTCTCGGTTTTGAAGAAAAGCAAAATGCAATGAAACAGACTGCTCTTCAATTGATGTCTGATTTAAGAATTCCACTGGAAAAACTAGGCTATGTGTATGGAGTCGTTCTGAAAGGATTCTCTTTAAATGGACTGACAGATGATGAGCTTTTCAGAATACAAAACGATTCTAGGATTCTATACGTTGAACAGGATCAGAGCATCCAATTAATGGGTGGCCCTCCTGGAAATGGAGGAGGCCCTCCCAATGGTGGAAATGGCCAGGAGATTCCATGGGGCATTGAGCGTGTTGGAGGTTCCTGCAATGGCGCTGGAAAGCAAGCATGGATATTGGACACTGGAATTGATCTGGATCATCCTGATCTGAATGTCAATGCAACTCTTGGGTATAACAGCTTTTCGACGGGAAAGGATAGTAAAAGCCTGGATGATGGAAATGGACACGGTTCACATGTTTCCGGCACGATCGCTGCGTTGGATAATGCCATTGGAGTGGTTGGCGTTGCTCCGGGAGCAGCAGTCATTCCTGTCAAGGTGTTGAATAGTCAGGGAAGTGGCAGTTATTCTGGGGTCATTTCCGGTGTGAACTGGGTTGGTGGTCATGGCGGAAATGGTGATGTTGCAAATATGAGTCTGGGAGGTCCGGTGTCTCAATCTTTGGATGAGGCTGTTGTGGATGCAGCTGCAAATGGGATTAAGTTCGCCTTGGCTGCCGGCAATGAGAGTGACGACGCCAATAATCATTCCCCGGCACGAGCAAATCATGCAAATATCTATACTGTTTCAGCCATGAACAGTTCAGATAATTGGGCTTCATTTTCGAATTATGGCAATCCCCCGATCGAATTTTGTGCTCCAGGTGTAAGCATTATATCTACATGGAAAGGCGGTGGATACAATACGATCAGTGGGACGTCAATGGCTTCTCCTCATGTCGCTGGTCTTCTTCTTTGCGGAGCAGTCCAATCAGATGGTACTGTCAATGGAGATCCAGATAATAATCCTGATCCGATAGCGCATCGGTAAAAAAGAGTTGCCCTCTCCCAAAAGCCTCAATCTTACGATTGGGGCTTTATTCTTTATACAAATGCCATACAAGCATACCAGATCATCACAACGCAAAGCACAACTTTGAGCAAAACGCCAAACAAGAAACCAATAAAGGATCCAAACGCCGCGCGCGTTGCTGTTTTGGAGTCTTGTCCTACCATCAATTCTCCAACAAGTCCACCGACAAATGCACCGATGAAAATGCCAAACGGTCCACCAAAAAGGCCAATGATCAACCCGATGGTACTGCCCCACATTCCCGCTTTTGAACCGCCAAAGCGCTTGACTCCCCACATTGGGACGACGTAGTCCAGTACAGTTACCAATAGAGCCAAGCCGGCAAGAGTCCAAAGAAGGCTGGATTCAAACTCGACTTTGGAAGACCAATGGATCATCATTAATCCAAGAAAACTCAAGGGTGGGCCAGGTAATGGCAAGACAGCACCAATCAAACCGATGATCAATGCCAGAAATCCGAATACAAGAAGTAGAATATCAATGATCATAATACCGGAAATGTAAGTATTTCCATATGGATACACATCGATTTATCGACGAATTCTAATCGTTGAAAGATCCGTGATCACGTCGTTATCGCCAGTTGAAAGTAGGAAAAGATCTCCTCCTGGCCAGGTAGACGTACTTCGCCATCCTGTCGGAACCCCAGACGATGAAGCAAAGCGATAGATCGTGCATTTTCAAGGGTGGTAATGGCAGATACTTCAGATATATTATAAAATCGGACATCTTCAGCGAGTACATTTCTGGCAGCTTCAAAAGCATAGCCCAAGCCTTCAAACTCAGGTAAAAGTGCAAAGCCCAGATCGGGTTTGGGTAGTCCGTCTCGATTGACCAAGCCGCAAATCCCAATTGGTGATCCTGTCTCCAATAATGTCAGTTTTCGCATGCTGAAACCATGGGTATTTTCGTGTTGAATGGGGCCATTTTTCAAGTACGTTTTGGCCTCTGATGCTGTACGTATTTGGCGATCACCAATAAACTGAATCCAGGATGGGGTGTTGATCAGGGCAAGAATAAATGCCGCGTCCCGGATGAGGAGACTTGAGAGAGACAATCGTTGGGTCTGAATGGTTTTCATTTAATGGATGACAATTTGAATTCAAAAGGAAGTTCGGCTTGAGGCTCTTCTTCCTGAGTTGACGGCGGATCAATTCTGACAGTTTAAGGATTGATTAGTTTATTTCTGGCCCACAAAGGACCTGGTTTTCCTTGCCTTTAATCAAGCTAAATACAGCCATATCCAGAAACAATTTGTTAAAAAGAATACGATCTTGAAAGTGGGCTTCTTTCTGGAAACCAAGAGTTTCCAACAAATATATTGCCCCTCGATTTGAAGGGTTGATCTTGGCTTCAATGCTATGAAGTCCCAATTCGTGCAATCCAAATCGAACGATTGATGCCAGGGCTTCTATAGCGAGATGTTTCCCCCAATATGCAGTCGTCATTTCACCTCCTATTTCAGCCCGATGATTTTCCCAATCAATAAAGTTGTAGCCACAGGTGCCAATAATTTCTTTTTGATTGCGAAGCAAACCAGCCCAACCGATGGCCTTTTTGTCGGTGAAGGCCTGGCGTGTCCGTTGGACCAATCCCTCTGCAGATGTAACCTCTTCCATCATTGGTCGTGCGATGAACTGGTTGACCCGATCATTCGACCGCATGCGAAAAATCTCCTCAGCATCAGATATCATAATTTCCCGAAGGATCAGACGCTTGGTGCGCAGAACAGGAAAGGAGGAAAAAACAGTGTCATTCAGTGAAGTTTGCATTGGATAAATAAGTCTTATTATTTCATTTGCATCTCGATGTCCCGATGCTGCTCTTTCGTCGGCATCCCGAAGTTACCGCGGGTAAATGTGGTTTTACTTCCAAATGGATGTTGA
>JAHEAU010000316.1 GCA_024642625.1 Lewinellaceae bacterium | reverse complement strand
CGATGCAACAGGTGATGATTGCAATAACTGCCAAAGTCAAGAAGCATGACACTGCCAATTATTTCAACTGCGGGTGGCAGATCAACGTGATTAAAAAGTCCAAGTTGGTGTTGGGCTGTGTAAGTGACAACAAAAAGGACGGCAATGCCAACTAAAGCATTTAATACAATGGAAATAAACGTGAGAATGAAGTTGTGTCTGTCATGCTGTTTCTTGTTGGCAGGTTTTGGTAAATAAGGGATAAAGCTTTCAATGCTGTACATTGCAATGAGCAGTCCCACAAGAATAATTGGCTGGAGGTCGGCTAATGTCTGGATCATAACACTTAGATTTTAAATGTTGTAAATCAAAGCTCAATATTCGTTTTTTCCAATCTGTGCAAAATTTCACAGGGTCATCTTATGGTGACGTATAAGATGGATGATTGCGAAGTCTGAGTGTCGCAAACATCTCTTATTTCTGACCGTTATGTCCGTTCGCAATTAATTGCTGGACGATCGAGACACAATCTATCGCTAGATCAGTCTCATGATATATTTCTTGATAGATAGAAAGTAGGGTACTTCAGTATGAACCTGGCACCTTTCAAAGTTAGTGAATTCCGTTCATTGTCGTATCGATTTTTAGACAAGGTGCTTGATCTCTCATGCTTTCTATGTTTTCCTCAACTTTTCCCCCTCCCTATTGGTTTAACAGATGCACCCTGTTGGCCAGACTACTGAATTTTCAGATATGAAACGGATAATCTTCCTTCTACCATTTTTCCTCCTGCCCCTGTTCCTGGCAGCCCAAACACCCTCCGCCACAGATATCATCAAGCGCTCGGACGACAAACTCCGCGGAAAAACCAGCTATGGGGAGATGACCATGACCATCGTCCGGCCTACATGGAGCCGGGAGGTTGGGTTCAAATCCTGGTCGAAAGGAAGCGAGAATGCACTCATCCTCATCACCGGTCCAAAGCGGGATAAAGGGTCGGTTTTCCTGAAGAAGGACAAGGAGATGTGGAACTGGCGCCCTACCATCGGCCGGACCATCAAAATGCCACCCTCCATGATGATGCAATCCTGGATGGGATCCGACTTTACCAATGATGATTTAGTTAAAGAGTCCTCCGCAGTAGACGATTATACCCACAAGCTGATCGGCTCCGAGAAGATTCAAGGGCTGGACTGTTGGAAGGTGGAACTTACGCCCACCCGCGATGCCGCAGTGGTCTGGGGAAAGGTGATCAGTTGGGTGGACAAGAAAGACTATATGCAGCTCAAGGCCGAGTTTTATGACGAGGATGGCTACCTTGTCAACACAATGAGTGCATCTGACATCACCACACTCGGAGGAAAAACCCTGCCAGCAACCTTGACCATGGTTCCCGCCGATGAGCCTGGGCATAAGACGATCGTCAATTATAAGAACCTGGTGTTTGACAAGCCTATTGCCGACGATTTCTTTTCCGAACAAAACATGCGCCGCATCAAATGAAGCAATGGCTAATCCTGGCCTGGCGCAATATCTGGCGCAATAAACGCCGAACGCTCATCTCCGCTGCCTCGGTTGCTTTTGCGGTGATGTTTGCGATTTCGATGAGTTCCCTCCAGAAAGGGGGATGGGATCGCATGCTCAATAATGTGGTCCATTTCTATTTCGGCTATGGGCAGATCCATGCCCAGGGTTATTGGGATGAACAAATCATCGACCGCTCCCTCGAAATCAACGCGGATACTCTGGCCTGGATGTCTGGTCTGATCGGCAACAAACCCATCCACCCACGCCTTGAATCGTTTGCCCTCGCTTCCACTGGTCCGATCACGATGGGTGTACTGGTGAGCGGTATCGACCCTGCCGGCGAGAATGAATTGACCGGCCTGTCTGATCGCCTGATCGCGGGACGCTATTTCACCGGTCCCGATGATCAAGGCGTGCTGGTCGCCAAAGGCATCGCCGAAGAACTAAAGTTGCAAATTGGCGATACCATGGTGCTGCTCAGTCAGGGGTATCACGGGGTCAGTGCCGCTGGGCAATACCCGATCACCGGCTTGGTGTCCTTTGGCTCGCCAGAGCTCAACAAGCTGATGGTCTTCATGCCTCTGCAGCAGGCGCAATTCTTTTTTGGTGCCGAGGGGCGCGCTACATCGCTCGTGCTGGGACTGAACAATGTCAAGGAAGCAGCAACTGCGGTAACTGCGTTAAAGAAGAACCTGGAACCATCCACCTATGAGGTGCTGGATTGGCAGCAATTGATTCCCGATCTGGTCTCTGCGCGGAGCCTGGATACGGCCGGGGCCAATATCATGATCGGCATTCTGTACCTGATCATCGCCTTTGGCCTGTTTGGCACTGTGTTAATGATGGCCAAGGAACGGGAATACGAATTCGGGGTGTTGATCGCCATCGGTATGAAACGGAAACTCTTGACCCGTGTGGTCTGGATCGAGATCATTTTTCTGTCAGCAGTAGGCGCATTGCTCGGAATGGCATTGGCCTTTCCGATAGTCTGGTATTTTCAGGTTCATCCCATCGAATTTACGGGTGAGATGGCGAAGGCCTATGAGGCATACGGCGTGGAGCCGATCATCCCCACCGTTGTGGAATCCTGGATCTTTATCAAACAGTCCCTGATCATTTTTGGGATGGCATCCCTGATGGCGCTTTATCCCTGGTTGAAGATCCACACCCTTTCACCTGTTCAATCCATGCGACACTGATATGGGCCTGCTGATCAAAATCGCCTGGCGGAATATCTGGAGGAGCCGCACCCGCAGCCTGGTCGTCCTGGGTGCCATCAGTCTGGGTATCTGGGCGTTGATCTTCCTGCTGAGCTTCAGTCGGGGGATGGTCTACAATCTGATCGACAACAGCATACGGCGGGAGATCGGCCACCTGCAACTCGAGAATCCAGATTTTCACAAGCAACGCGAATTCCGTTATTACCTGGAGAATGCCGATTCTTTGGGGGCCCTCTTTTTCAACGATCCCGGCGTGGAAGCAGTCAGTGAACGGGCGTTGGCCATGGGCATGGTCTCTTCTGCCAAGGGAGCCCGTGGTGTGCGCATCTGGGGCATCGATCCCGATCGGGAACGCGGTGTAAGCTTTATTGCCGAAAAAATTGTTGAGGGCGACTTCCTGGAACCGGGGCGAAATCCTATCCTGATGAGCAGCCATCTGGCGGGCAAACTGGGGCTGAAAATGCGGTCAAAAGCGGTGCTCACCTTCCAGGATCTGGAGGGCAATATTACAGCTGGCGCTTTCCGGATCACGGGCCTGTTCGATTCAGGTACAACGCCATTTGATGAAGGCAATGTGATGGTCCGTCGTGAGGACCTCCTGCGTCTTGCAGGTGGCCTGGAACAAGACATCGCGCATCAGATCGTGGCCATTGTGAACGACCCCGACAGTGTCGAGGTCATTCGCGACCGTCTGGCTGGATACTTTCCTGATGCATCCCTGCGCACCTATTCCGAGGTGGCACCAGAGGTGGCGCTGTATGAATCCCAGATCGCGATGACCAATGCCATCGTGATTACCATTTTCATGCTGGCC
>JAHEAU010000315.1 GCA_024642625.1 Lewinellaceae bacterium | reverse complement strand
TCCTGTCCAGAGAGGATGATCCCATTGGGAGAGGACCAGGAAATATCAAACCCACTTGGAAGGGGAAGCCCCTGGGCCATCAATTGCAAGGTTGAATCCTGGCAGGAGAGGAAGGGAGGATTGGCAATGCTCACCACTGGTGCAACTGTGTCCAGTGGGACATAGAGGCTGGCGGAGTCAAAACAAGTTATAGAGCCAAGTTGCGTACTGACCAAAAGATTGTAGAGGCCACCACTCCCGATGGTTACGCTACCTGATTGTGGGTTGCTCAGGATAAGGCCTCCGGTTGTTGTCCAATAAAAGCTGCTGATGCCATTAGAACCCTGTGATAGGGAACCATCCAAAGTGGTTTCGGTGAGATAACAATTTAGTGGTTCAGGAGGATCGATATAGGCTTCAATCACTGCAACATCAACATGGACCATAATGGTGGAATCACATCCCTGGAACGATTGAAGGATAACATCGTAGTCGCCCGCATCGTCGAAAGTTTGATTGCCGACAGTAACTGACTCACCAAAACAAAGTTCAACATCCTGTTGAGCAGTAATTTCATCAAGGACGGTGATGGTGACTTCATCGGTGTATTTACAAATTTCTCGTAGGAAAACATCATCAACTGCGAAGTCGTTGCCAAACCCGATGATGTTCAAATCTTCCAGACAGATGGTTACTGAAGAAGCACCTCCTGAATTCCAAACAGTAGAATACTGGATCCATTCACATGTTGTACCAGTTGCTGATGCGGAACCGATTGGCACGCCATTGAAGGTTGCCTGCACTTCTGCCGGTGACGCTGAATAAACTGATGTTACGTAGAATTCAAAATAATAATCCGTGTTTGGATTGACGGGAACTGTTTGGCAAAAAAAAGTTACACCGGGTGAGGTTGATCCATCGATCACCATCATATTCCCGCTTCCGGTAGTATGGTCACCACATGGAGAAAATCCTCCATTACAAACTACAGGATTTGATTGGATGGAATAACCTCCCGGACTCAATCCCGGATTACCATACCAGTAATTGCTTGTAAACCCAATATTACCTGCTTCAAAATCGCCATTTACCACCAGATTATTTCCGGAAGGTGATTTAATAGTCAAAGTATAGGTGGTCGTCTGAGAGACGGACGCTGATGGATTGAGGATCAAGGGATCGGATAATCCTGTAGCAGGGGTCCATTCGAGGCTGCTGATCTCATTGCCACTGAAGAATCCATTCAGATTGACCGTACCTCCTGGATAACAGAGTTGCTGGTCTGGCCCGGCATTGATGGTTTCATTACAGGACTGAGGAGACGGGACGAAGTCTGGCTGTGGGAAAAGAAAAAAAATGGATATAAAAGCCAGCGGAAGGGACATAGTTACAAGTGCTTAGAGAAGCAAAAGATAAGCAACATTGCCCTTTCCATCCAAAGATCAACGAATCTCTGCAAACTTGAAGAATAACTCACTCGACATGTCGTGCCTCTTTTGGGGTTTACGGAAGTGAACCAGGTAGTCTGTTCCGAGTGGATAGTTTTGAAATTGGGCAGCGTTTTGCCTTGTTTTTTACTCCTACTTCATATTGTGTTGCCGGAGGTTTGATGTCATTTTGAAGACTACTTTTTTAGTTCTGGCTATTTCAGAAAATATTTATTCACCCTAAATGTCTTGGCGATGAACATTCGTCTGATCATCTTGGTCCTGTTTCACTTTGCAGTGACAAGTTATGTCTTAGCTCAATCCAATATGAACCCGTTGGATGTCAGTCAAGGCGGCGAATATTTTCTGGAAAACAATACTGTAGATCAACCGTGTATTACTCAAGCTGAGTACAATATGTTGGAGTTGAATTGCGCCAAAAATGTGGCCATGTTGGGATTGCAGATTCCTTCCAAACAAGAGATGGTCACGCAACTCGAATGGCCTCTTCGCCAAGGAAACGAATTGAAGGACTGCAGTTATTATGTCATCAGCGCGTTTGTGGATCAGGATGTGGCATCCGGAACATTTCAGGATTACCAATGTGGTTCTCGAACGTATGATGGTCATCGGGGAACTGATATAGCGATCTTTCCCTACCGGTTTATCAAAATGGACAATAATTTGGTGGAAGTTATCGCAGCAGCTGAAGGGACCATACTTGATAAAGCGGATGGAAATACGGATAAAAATTGCGGGGTTACATCTTTATTAGCCAATTATATCATGATTGGACATCCGGATGGTTCGCGGGCTTTGTATTTCCACATGAAAAAGAATTCAGTGACCACTAAAGCCATTGGTGAAACTGTAAAGGCTGGTGAGTATTTGGGTGTCGTTGGCAGTTCAGGAAATTCTTCAGGGCCTCACCTGCATTTTGAAGTATGGAGTGGAAGTACAGTGAGTACGCGCATCGATCCATTTTCTGGAGCGTGCAATTTGCTTAATACAACGACCTGGTGGAAAAATCAAACCCCATATAGCGAAACTGCTGTGATTAAAGTGTCGACAAATTCCGCAGATGTAGTGGTGCCTCCTTGTCCTGAAACGGAGACACCCAATGAACAAGCTTGTTTTCCAATCCCTTACCAGGCGCCTGGATTGCCAGCAGGTTATGCCAAGTTTTATATGTTTCTTCGACAAGAAACAGCTGGGTTGATGGCCACTCTCCGCATTTTAAATCCGGACAGTACGGTGTATTTGAGTTGGACTCATAACAGTGCAAATTCGTATACATCGAGTTGGTGGGGGTTTACAAAAAAGTTGCCAGTGACACCTGGGCGCTACACGTTTGAGGTGATGTATAATGGAACGACATGTTCATCTGAATTTGAAATTCTGGATGCAAAGATCACTGTTGATGGTCCCACGACAATCTGTCCAGGAGATTCCGTCCGTTTGTCTGCAAATGAAGGTTATGAATTTCTTTGGAGCGATGGTCAAATGACACAAGATGTATTTATAAAGGAGTCGGGTACCTATCAGGTAACAATTCATGGAGAATTTGGGTGTTCAAGTATTTCCGCCGGGACAGCTATTTTTGAATATTCACCGGACAATGGTTTGGCGATTACAGTTTCTGGAGACACACTTATTTCACCTTATTCAGAAGGGGTGTACTGGTATCTGGATGGAAATTCAGAGCCGATTGATTCGGGTAATGTTATCCAATGTCATGGCGATGGTCTCTATATCGCAGAAGGTTTGGATGAACATGGATGTCATGCAGTAAGCAGTGCTTTGGATATGAATTGTCCAATGACATCAATTACGGTTTGGCGGTCAGAACAAACTAGTTCAATTCATCCAAATCCCACATCCGGATGGGTGGATATATCCCTGGGGAATACTTGGGAAGGACCAGTTGAAATTACATTCACTGACTTGTCCGGCCGAATACTCATCAAGCGACAGTTGTCGGAAAAGGAATTGCTGGATAAAGGTGTGTTTAACCTGTTTGACTATCCGGATGGAATTTATTTTTTACGAATCCAGGGGATAAATCGGGAAGAACAAAGACGGTTAATCAAACAGCGTTGACACAAGCTGATTGATGACACCGATGAACTGGTATTTAC
>JAHEAU010000084.1 GCA_024642625.1 Lewinellaceae bacterium | reverse complement strand
GCTTCCGGATTTTTAAACATGGTAGAATCACTGCTCGCCAATTTTGAGTCGAGAAAGAAGGAGGCTGAAGCCGACCTTGAAGGTGGATTTCTGTCTTATCTCGCTGGATATCCAATTGGAGATATTGGGCCTGAACTCATGGATAAAATTTATGCTCATTACAGAATTCCAGCAGTAATCCCAACCTATCCTAGTCTGGAAGAACGACGGAATATTGCCACGAAAACTGCCGCCCGGTTGAAAGAACTTCAATATTGGTTTGAATCTGCAAATCTGATGATCGTTGCCGGTCAATACGAGATAGCACTTTCCAATTATCATCGCCTTGTCGGTGAATTCCAGGGCAGGGAGATGTACAATAATATGGGCGTGATTTGTATGCTTGCTGCAGATCAACTGTTTCAACAAGGGGAACGACCAGGATTTGTATTGCCCTATTCACTGGATCTCAATTCACGACTGGCCAGAAACTCACGAGGTGGAGATGGTGATGAAGATCGCATTCGCAAGGAGAAGCGGGACTCATTGTTAAATATGGCGGCATCCTATTTTCAAAAGGCATCAGATCTGGATGGCGATTATCCTTTGGCCCTCTTGAATCTGGGCGTAACCGAGTGGATGCGGGCCTGTTCCTGGAAACTGTATCCCAAGTTGTCAGAAGAATACCTGGCGAAAGCGAAGGGACTGGCTTTGCAAACGGAGCGTCTTGTTCGACCAATGAATACATGGAATGGCAAAGACAGAACAATACGCTCAGCAGTGATCCTGCGGGCAATGACCTATTTTAGCAGTCAGGATACGAGCTTTGCAGTCCAACTTCTTAGTGGCCTTATGGCTGACTCACCAAAAGATTTGCGGATAACAACGAATTTGAATGTGATACTTCATCCGGATATTCATTCGGATCCAAAGAGCCCGCAATGTCCACTTGCAGACGAGATCCTCTTCCATCCTGAGAATGTGGTAGATTCAAATATTAAGAACATCAAACAATACTTCAATTCTGTCGTTGGCAAAATTCCAAATCATAATATCGAACCAGGCGAACGGCCGAAAGAATACAAGGATCTTCAGTTTGGCTTTCAAGAAGACGCATTGGGTGTTGCCGTATATTCCAGTACCTGGACGGATTGGGCAGGACGAATAGGCCAGATCAACTACATGTGGGCGCCGAGAGGTTTTAAGGAACCACTTCCTTGTGACTACCCGATTGAGGATCTGGACCTGGATGGTGTTTTTCAACAATATGGAGACCCAGTGACCACGATTCCATTTGCCAATGGCGAACTAAACTATTTTTCAAAAGGGAATAAGGTGATTAACTTTTCAACAGGAAAACAAAGAGGGATGGAATGGTATGGCCTCATTGTAATGATTGAAAATGAAGTGCCGGTACAATGGGGGTTAGTCTTGAATTATATTCCAAATTAATAAAATACAAATCCTGTCTGGGGACGTAAGAAATTTTAGTCTCCCGACGAATACTGTTGATAAGCAAATCTGAACGCCCAGATGAAAATCCATTATTTTAAGTGTTATGAAACTGTATCTGATTCTGTTCGTGGCATGCTGTCAGATGGTTCTTACCCAAACGTTTGCTAATCAAGTTGCTTTTCCTGCCTCGACAGTGTTGGACTCTATGCCAATTCATTATGCGGAAGCATCCGTATTAGTGCGTTTACCTCTCCATTGTCTGGAAACTGAATATCCGAACAAGCTGAATCAAGTGCTTGGTTCAGCACTTGATTTGGACGCACCCATGGATCTACATCCGGCATTCTACGGATGTTTTGACTGGCATTCTTCTGTTCATGGATATTGGATGCTCATTGCACTGCTTCGTCGGTTTCCAGATTTACAGGAGGTTGAATTGATTCAGGATCAATTGCGCAGGTCAATCACAATTGCAAATATTCAGAAAGAAGTAGACTATTTTCTTCGTGCTTCTGAATCCAGTTTTGAACGGACATATGGTTGGGCGTGGCTCCTCCGTCTGTCCCTTGAACTGCAGCAGTGGAAAACGCCTTTAGGGGATGAGTTGGCTGCAAATCTGCACCCATTGACACAGTTGGTCGTCTCTCGTTTTTTGAATTACCTGCCAAAGTTGGCCTATCCGATACGCTCAGGTGAGCATACGAATACAGCGTTTGGTCTTTCACATGCGTGGGATTACGCATTATACACTGGCGATACCGTTTTGCTTGATGCTATAGAAACGCATGCATTTCGTTTTTTCTGGCAGGATCTGGGATGTCCTCTGTCTTGGGAACCCAGTGGCTATGATTTCCTCTCACCCTGTTTGGAGGAGGCCAACCTGATGCGCAGGATCATGCCAGTAGAGATGTTCAGGCCTTGGTTGCGTGACTTTTTGCCAGGACTTTCTGATCCGGCATTCTCTCTACCTGTAGGGGAGGTCATCGACAGAACCGATGGGAAACTTGTTCACTTAGACGGTCTGAATTTCAGTCGTGCATGGTGTTTATATGATTTGAGCCGGATCTTGCCGGAGTATACTCATCTTCGAAAAATTGCGGATGCACATGTTGCCAATTCATTGCCCCGTATAACCGATGGAGACTATGCAGGGGAGCATTGGTTGGCCAGTTTTGCATGGTTTGCATTGAGCAGAGTATATCCCATTATCCCATGAACCATACGCCACAATATCGTCAGTTGATTCTTCCTCATGGCCAGATCGAAGGTCTTTGGGTTGGTCCCGATCATCCGAATCACCTAGTCATCATCACGAATGGTCATAATGGCTTTTATAATTATGGAATGTTTCCATGGATGCAGGAACAACTTGCGGATGCTGGAATAGCGAGTTTTAGTTACAATTTCTCCCATGGAGGTACAAAAGGGGAGGAGGATTTTTTCTCTGATCTGGATCGATATTCACGGAATTGTATGCGCCTAGAAACGGCAGATTTGGTCGGGGTGGGAGCTTGGATCAGTACTCAGTTTCCTGACGCTAATATTTGGTTACTGGCTCACAGTATGGGGTCAATCCCGACTGTCTTTGGTGCTCTCGAACTTCTTCAAGGAGGCATCCATTTGGCAGGAATCATTTTGTTGGCTCCAGTCAGTCGACTCGATTTTTGGCCAAGTGGCCTCATTGACGATTGGAAAAAGACAGGCACGATCACGATGTTCAATCGGCGCACAGGC
Source organism: Lewinellaceae bacterium (assembly GCA_024642625.1). GTDB lineage: Bacteria > Bacteroidota > Bacteroidia > Chitinophagales > Saprospiraceae > JAGNXB01. Next base: position 10,187 of record JAHEAU010000084.1, on the reverse strand, counting down.
CAGGATCTCCCACATGGACCTGAGCTGCTACAAGAAATACTGGAGGCAGATCAGAAATGGAATATGCAATCTGCTTTTGTTGATTTGGCTCTGCCTCTCTTAGTGATTCATGGCCAGGAAGATGAGGCTGTAACTCCAGATCATGGTCAGAATCTCGTTAGCTGGGCTCAACAAGGTGGATCCTCTGCTCAGTTCATTTCAATTCAAGATACGGGCCATACCTTTGGAACAAAACACCCTTTTGCTGGTCCTGAGGAGGCCACTTGGAAGATGCTGCATCATGTCATTCGACACATTGAGGAATGACCTGGAATAGCCTTCGCCAGGTTCAGTAATGTGCCAATGCCAGAATAATAATGGCCTGATGCTGGAATTGAATGTGGTTTACATGGATTTTAAATGGTAAGCTATTTCATTGATGTTCACCAATATACCAAGTTGACTGTATCCGTCAGAATCAAGATGAAATTTCAACTTTTAGCCAGATTTGGGTCACTTTTTCATTTTCCTGCCACAAATGTGTAATAGTACTGTCTATCTTGTGGAACGATTTGTGTTCCATGGAACAAATATTTTTTTCACTAAACTCACTTTATGAAAAATCTTTTTCTTTTTTTATTTCTCGCTCTTGGCTTAACAATCAGCTCTTGTAGCAAAGATGATAATACGACACCCCAAAACCCAACCCCTTTATATATCCAAACACAAATTTCTGGCTTTATCGGGGATGAAAACGGTTTTGCTTTTGAAGGTGTCGAAGTTAAATGGGGCAATAAAGTAGTGTTCTCGGATATCAACGGCTATTTTGCATTTCCGGAAGGGAAAGCTGATTTTTATGGGACACCTGTAAAGATCAAAGCAAATGGATATTTCGATCTCACTAAAAACATCCGCCCAATAGGGAACGGTGTAACTTGGATGGAAGCACAATTGACTCCTCAAATATTTAGTGGAAGCTTCCAGGCAAGTGCTGGCGGTATTGTCACTATGACAGGGGGCAAACTTTCTCTTCCTACACAGGGTGTCATACTCAAAGGAGGTGGCGCCTATACAGGAGCGGTCAATGTGTATTCCAAAGTGCTGGATCCGTCAATTACATCTACGTCTAAAGCCATGCCAGGTAATCTGTCGGCTATTCGTGAAAACGGGAGTCAGGTATCGTTGGGATCATTTGGAACTATAGCTGTCGAACTTAAGTCACCAAGTGGACAATTACTGCAAGTCAAGGACGGTGCAAAAGCAGAGATCACAATGAACATTCCTTCGACTATGTTAGGCAGTGCCCCGGCAAATATTCCACTTTTCTATCTTGATCCTGATAAGGGTAAATGGATTGAAGAAGGGACTGCCGATAAAGTTGGTTCGACATATGTTGGTTCGGTGAAGCACTTTTCATTCTGGACAGCTGCTCTTCCTTTCGAGAATGTCAATCTGAATAGTAAGGTCGTTGATGGGACTGGTGCGCCAGTAAACGGTGTAAGTATCTTCACGACACTGTCCAATGGTCTTGTTGCTGGCGCCGATGGCTACACAAACAATACGGGAGAATTTGCCAGCCAGGTACCTGCGAAAGAGGTTCTTACGATAAAAATAGTGGACAAATGTGGCGACGTGATCTACAACAAGCAAGTAGGACCTTTTTCAGCTGATGTTGAACTGCCGAACATAGTTGTTGATTTGACTGGTAAAGCCATCAAATTGACAGGTACACTTGTTGATTGTGATGCAGATCCCAATACTTCAGGCTATATCAAGATTGAAATGGATGGAAGCGTCACTCTGTTGAACGTGGCTTCAGATGGCTCCATTAATTCTGTTGTACCAACATGTGGTGCTTCTGTGCTCGTAGCTACCGGATATGGCACAGGCGACCAAGAAGAGTCTAACATTGACGAATATTCAATTGTTGGATTGAATGGCCTTGATCTTGGTGAAATTAGTCCTTGCTGGATAATTATTCCGCAGATATCTTTCAGCCTCGATAATGTGTCTGCACAGTTCAATAATTTGGACGTTCACGGTGAATTTCTTGACAGCACGTTAACTATTAGCGGATCCGATCCAATCCTACCAGATAGTAGCCAGATCCAGATTCTCCTAAAAGCTACAAGTCCTGGTACATATATACCCAGTAGCATTTGGGTTTCTACTGTCGAACAAGGGACAGGAGCATTCAAAGTTGGTTACTGCAGTGGATGTCAAAATATGCAAGTAATTATCACTTCTTATGGTAACGTTGGTGAACGCATCGAAGGTACTTTTTCCGGTACATTGGATGGGGCTGGTGAACAACTCAATGGCGCTTTTAATGTGATACGAGAACAATAAAATTGGATTCTTCAAAAACCCGATCGGTAAACACCGATCGGGTTTTTTATTGTGCTACTGGAATGGCGAAGGTCTATTATTTGCAATTCCCGAGTTCACCATATAAAGGGAAGATTTGAATAGTCAGCTGCAGGTCACTTCGTTGGATTCTTAGCACTAGTTAGACAAGGCGCCGCATATCCATTTACAAGTTAGGATTGATCAGGGGCTTTGATCCATGATGTCATTCGATGTATTCAGGGCTGATCTTCAAATTCTTTGGCGGGGTCCAGTAAATTTCCAAAATTGGAAATGATGAATATGATAGATATAAATGCCAAGATGATTTCCATACTGATCAGGATACGTGCTTCATTCATTCGGGGGACAATATCTCCGAATCCCGTTGTCGTAAATGTGACCAGGCTGAAGTAGAGAAATTCAACAAATGCATTTTGTTGATTCGCAGCAAGTATACCCGTAAATGACTCCGGATATATTTGGTAGAGGATGAAATAGTCGATGGCAAAAGAAAGCACGATCAACAGAATATGAATCGACATCAATGTGATAAATGAGCGATAGATTCGCTCCTTACCCTGAATATTACGGATACTTTTGAAATTGTGAGCAAGAAAATAGATGCTTTTAATAAAGACAATTACCAGCAGGATTCGATAGTTAATCAAATCGGAGAATTGTTCATATTTATCAATTAAAAAGATCCCGATACCGATCACCAGGACTGCCAAATGTTGAATCAAAAGAGACAGGAATTGATTGCGAATGGCAATCCTTTTGATCGTATTCTTCATCGATTTTGTTAGTTCAGTTACCCGAATTTTGCGGAAGATCCTTCTTTCTTTGAAGATGTACGAAATTTTTTTTCAAGTGAGTGCAGCGTTGTTTATGGAAACGGGATATAGAGATGTAGAGGATCCTTCCTGAATTCATTTACGTTCATTCAAGATTATACAACATGAAAAAGACCTTGTTCTTCCTGTTTCTCATCATTGGCCTGATCAGTAGCTCCTGCCGTAAAAATGATGATATTATTACTGGTGGCCCAGTCCCAGTCATTTATGTTCAGACCCAGATCGCGGGAGTCATCCATGGTGAAAACGGCATCGGTTTAGAAGGTGTGGTTGTTCGTTGGGGTCAACAAAGTGTAACCTCAGACGAAAACGGCTATTTCGCCTTTGCAGGTGCCGCTGCGGATCGGGAGGGCACTGTTTTGCAGATTACTGCCAATGGATACTTCAATCTTTCCAAAACAGTACAACCAATTGCGAATGGTCAGACCTGGCTAGAAGCACAACTCACACCGAAAACATTGAGTGGAACTGTTCAGGCAAGTGTCGGAGGAAGTGTCTCCGTGACCGGTGCAACAGTGACTCTACCAGCCGGGGGCATTGTAGGAGCTGGAAATGTGGCCTATTCTGGAATGGTCAATGTGTATGCAACCTGGCTGGATCCGACGGATGGGGCTACATTGGCTCGCATGCCGGGTAATTTGTCAGCTATCCGTGAAAATGGTGATGCTGCTGCCTTGGCAACCTATGGCATGATCGGTGTTGAACTCGAGTCGCCCGCTGGGGAACCACTACAGATTGCCCCTGGTGCGCAAGCCCAAATCATAATGTCTATCCCGGCATCTATATTAGCCAATGCCCCAGTTTCGATTCCATTGTGGCACTTTGACGTGACCAAAGGCAAGTGGATAGAAGATGGATTTGCCGAAAAGGTCGGTTCAACTTATGTTGGGTCAGTCAGTCATTTTTCTTTCTGGAATTGTGACGTTCCTTTCGACAATGTCAATCTCAGTGGGAAAGTAGTCGATGGTAGTGGTGCTCCAGTGATTGGTATCTGGGTACGTGCTTCTCTTGCAAATGGAGGCAGTGGGAATATCCCTGCCAGTGGAAGTGCCTGGACCAACAACATTGGTGCATTCAGCGGTAAGGTGCCTGCCAATGAAGTGTTGATTATCGAAATCCTGGATCAATGTGGAGCAGTAATTTACACCCAGGAAATAGGCCCGTTGTCAGTGGATTTGAATATGGGAAACCTGGTTGCCAATCTTTCTGACAAATCAATCAATCTGACAGGTACACTGGTCGACTGCAATGGCGATCCTGTTTCAACAGGTTATTTCAAAATAAATGTGGAAGGCAGTACAGTCATCCTGAATTTGGCCACAGACGGTACAGTCAATGCCGTCATTCCGACCTGTGATGCTGACGAACTCATCGCTATTGGATATGATTTTGGAAATTTGAAATCCAGCCCAATATTCACGTATAGCATTGCCGGTGTGAATAGCCTTGATCTTGGTCAAGTTGAGGCATGTGATGAATTGACGGAACTCATTGAATATACGCTGGATGGAATAACCACATTTATTGTTGATCCTGCTGGTGGTATACAGGGAAACTTAATGACAATCAATAGTGGTCTCAATTCACCGGACAGTACCTATCTGTACTTTTCTTTGAATGCAACCAGTCCTGGAACCTATGTCCCTACTGTTGTCGAGGCATCTTCTTTCGATCCGGCGAACGGTGGGACGTTTTCCTTTGGTTACTGCCAGGGTTGTGCGGATATGGAAGTGACCATCACTTCGGTAGGACTCGTTGGAGAACTGATCATTGGAACATTTACAGGTACATTGGATGGAAACCCTTCCAACCCGGATGTGCCACTTAGTGGCTCGTTTAAAGTAATTAGAGACTTCTAGAAATAGATAATAGTGTACCCGATCAGTAATAACTGATCGGGTACCTTTATTTCTCCAAGATGACAGAAAAAGAACTGATCAAGGCTTGTCAAAACAACCAGCGCGAAGCACAATTCGAGCTGGTTCGTCAGTTCGCCCCCAGGCTACTGACGGTCTGCCGACGCTATGTTCCGAACGGTCTCACCCCGGAAGACACATTGCAAGATGCATTCATTCAGATCTTCAGTCATCTCGATCAATTTGATGTAGAAAAGGGAACCCTTTGGGGTTGGTTGTGCAGGATTACAATCAATTCAGCGTTGAAAAAGCATCGCTTGATTGGTCGATGGCATCTGGACCGTTCCGGGATTGAGGAAATGGGAGATCTGTCCCAATTCGATCAGGAAATGAATCGACTGGAAGTGGATGAAATTGTCGGGTTGATACAAATATTGCCTGATGGCCAACGCGAAGTATTCAACCTTGTGGCCATCGAAGGGTACAGCCACGAAGAATGCGGAGAGATGTTGGGCATGGCCACGGGCACATCGCGTGCTTACCTCTCTCGTGCACGATTGCAATTACAACAGTCTATTATCCAATTGGAAATGACGAGGATATGAACCAGGAGATCAACAAAAATGATTGGCAAAATAAGCTCAAATCGGAAGAAACACCGATGGATATCCAGCAATTCTGGAATCAATTGGAGCCAAAGCTACCGCCACAGAAGAAGCAACGAAAGGGTGCCTGGTGGTTCTGGTCTGCGTTGGTAGCTGTCGGGCTCGGGGTAGCTATACTTTCGGTATTATTGCCAACCGGGCAGGATGATTTAGTTGACGATCTTGTATTAAACCCAGTTGAGCAAAAGGTAGAAGCAAGAACAGAATTACCGATGAATGGAGATTTAAATAGCGCAGCCACTCCTGAATTTTCTATTAAATCAAACAGTCAAATCGAAGCCACCTCAGCACAAAATAATCACGTAAACAACTCGAAAAACAATCCAACAACTACCAGTGAATCTGTTGATCGCACTGACGTTCAAAATCGTGTTTCTGGTAGAATTAAACCACTAACAAACGCACGTAATAATGAGAGCCAAGTGGCAATGTCACAGTCAGAAAATGAAATTCAAGGAACTCCTGTGGTCCAAGGACCAGAAAATCAAAAGAAGGTAACAGATAATCGTGTTCCTGAATTGTCTCATTTATTGAATACAGATCAACAGATTGCGTTGGTTATCCTTCCACGAAGGGATATTCAACTGACTGAATTCATTCCAGATAGTTGGAGTCCAAAGCATATCCTGCCAGGGGGTCAAAACAAAAAACCAGTTTGGCAATGGGCAATTGCCTTGTCGGGCGGTCCGGGAATAGGTATTCGAAAATTATCCTCTAAAGATTTGGCTTATGATGGATGGATTGAACAGCGCCGTGATCAAGAATCGGTGTTGGAGTCCTGGCAGGTTCGAGCCATGGTCGAGGTAGTCAGTCCGGGTGGGTTTGTTGTCGAGGGCGGATTGCAATGGTCTCGTCAGAATGAACGACTTGATTGGTCGCGGGATTCCAGTGTCTGGGAGTGGGGACAAGCAGAAGGATTCTTAGTGGATCAAAACGGGGGAACTCAGCCATGGGCTGATACGGCTTGGCAATCCTTTACATTGACACGAACTATTCGTCATTACAACAAGATTTCAACTTTGGAAATTCCGATCGGACTGGGTTATCAATGGAGTACAGGTCGTTGGTCAGTACGAGCGACAGGAGGGGTTTTAATTAACCTGAATCAACGAGTATCTGGAGCCAGTATTCATCAGGATGAGTGGCCTGTTCAATGGCAAAGTACAACAGATACCAAGCTACTTACTCACTTGGGGTTAGGGTATTATGGGCACCTTCGATTCGCCTATGGTCTGCGGGATAGAATCAATGTGTTCATCCAGCCAACTTACTCAAGCTATCCGGGGGATCGTCAGGAAGCCACTTCTTATTCGCTAAAGTATGGTCAGGCCAATTTTCAGATTGGTTTGCAATGGCGGTTGAATTGATTGGTTCATCATTCGTGGAATCATCATTATCTTAGTGTAAATTCCTGTTTATGATGATCCTGTTAATCATTGTTGCGGCTGTTGCCCTACTGGCGATGACCCTGTTCAACCGCCTTGTGAAGCTTCGCAACAATCGCGAAAATGCATTTGCCGATATTGATGTCCAGTTAAGGCAACGCCACGATTTGATTCCCCAATTAGTCGATAGTGTCAAAGGGTATATGACCCACGAGCGGGAAGTACTTGAGCGGCTTACGGAGGCCCGGTCTGCAGCAATGCGAGCAGGCAGTATTCACGACAAGATAGAGGCTGAGCAAAACTTGGGCAACGCACTTCAAGGTCTGAAAGTAGCAGTTGAAGCCTATCCTGATCTGAAAGCAAATACCAATTTTTTGCAATTGCAAACGGAAATTTCTGACATTGAGAATAAGCTTGCTGCGGTCCGTCGCTATTTTAATAATGCGACAAAGGAGCTCAATAATGCAGTAGAGACTTTTCCATCAAATTTGCTCGCTGGAGCGTTTGGGTTTTATCGGGAGGAGATGTTTGAGCTTGATTACACCGATCGGGCCCAAATGGAGGAACGACCTGACATTTCGTTTAAATAATCATGGCTGACATCGGTCTGCAATCTCAGATCTGGCGCAACAACCAAACCTCATTGGCGTTGTTGGTGGCTTTCCCTATTCTTCTGCTTGGACTATTGTGGGTGATTCTCCTGTTTGCATTCCGGTCTGAGGGTGACTGGCCAACAATGGAGCAACTGAATTTTGCATGGACTCGGGTTGCGCCATTCTTACTTAGCTTCGTCTTGATCTGGTTTTTAATTGCCTGGCTGTCACACAGCCGCATACTTCGTAAAGCGACATCAGCCAAGCTTTTGGATAGAAGAGAGGCACCAAGAGTGTATAATCTTTTAGAGAATCTCTGTATGTCCAGAGGCATTCCCATGCCTGGTCTTCAGATGATAGAAGATGATTCCCTCAATGCATTTGCCAGTGGGCTGACCGAAAAGAGTTTTATGATTACGGTGTCCAGAGGTCTTGTCATCAAATTGGATGATCAGGAATTGGAAGCAGTATTGGCTCATGAGCTTTCCCATATTCGCAACCGGGATGTCCGACTGATGATGATTTCTATCATATTCGTGGGCATTTTTGCCTTTTTGGCGGAAATGGCAGCACGAACCGGATCTCGTCCATCTGGTGGAAATAAGAAAGATAAGGGTGCCGGATTGATTATTATACTGGTGATTTTTCTGGCCTACTTTGTGTCGATGTTGCTTCGTTTTGCCATTTCGCGCCGCCGCGAATTTCTGGCTGATGCCGGAGCGGTTGAATTGACAAAAAATGCGCCCGCTCTCGCAAGTGCCTTGCGTAAGATTGCAGTCGATCCCTATATCGAAGCAGTAACAAGAGATGATGTCGCACAATTATTTATCCAGCATCCCCTCGTAGTGCAGCCCAAACCAAATTTTTTGACAAAGGTATTTGCGACGCATCCGCCGATCGAGGAGCGTATCCTGGTGTTGGAGGGGTGGTGATGGTGTCACAACCAAACGTACTGCACAACCAAGAAGCTGACCACAGCACCAATAAATCCAAACAGGAATAGATTGTAGCCAAGATGTAATAAGCGATATTTTCGATCAAGTACTTTGCCTAAATAATACATATCCCGATTCATCGCTTGGAAAAGAGCCTCTTCATCCTGAAACAGCGTTTTCATATCAGACAAGTAACTGGCGACATCTAATTGAATATAATTGCCAAAAAATACCAGATTGCTACGGCGGTCTGAATCCGTCAAGTTTTGCATCGGATGGGCAGTTACGGAAGGCCGGGCACTGATCACAGAAAAGATCAGTGAGGCAAGACCAAGCACAAGAAATAAGGTGATCGGAATAAGCAGGGGAGTCCGAGTTTCTGCCAAATTGCTATAACTCAAAATGGAGATCAGAACAGAAATGAGAATCGCATTGACGCTGATCAGCATTTGGGCCTTTCGATCGGCAATGGCACTGAGATTGATATGATTTCGATAATTGGACTTGAAGTACGTCTGAATTGCTGCATTATTCACCGATTTTTTCTGGATCGGAGATTGTGCCCTGCTTTGTTCTTTCAGTTCCTTTTTCTCAAGACTTTGCAAATGATTGGCAAGCGAAGGTTCAATTTCCGCTTTGCCGATCAACGTGTAGCATTGCAGTTGCTGGATATCTCGAATCTCCTTTTTACGCCAGGCAGAATCCGCCCAGGGTTGATGACGCAATTGCTCACATTCAGCTTTCCGAAGTGTTTGCTGATCTGAATAGTCAGGTCCATAATAGACTGCAACAGCCGCATCCCACATGATCTGACCGGTCAGATCGACAGGCCGGTCTTGAAGAGAGGCAACACCAATGAGATGATGTACCCGATTGACCAGGCTGTCTGGTTGTTTTTCTACATGAAGGAATTGACTGACAAGTTGACGACTCGCTGTCACTGGTTCCATTGGATCAAACAGCCATCCACTGAAGGCAAACCAGGCGGAGAAATAAAGAGCCGAGAGATCTTCTTCAGATAATACTTCGCCGATACTCAGTCGACTACAAGTCCGAACAAGCTGATTTGTCTGGGCAAAGTTGTGCCATAACAACCGGGTGTCCCCATGATCATTGAATAGATCGAGTACCCAACGCCGTGCTCGATCGAGGATCTTTGCCGGTGCATCAACGGGAACAGAACTGGTTCGGGAGAGGTGACCCGATTCAGGTACAAGTTTCAAATGCGGTTGTCGTTTACCGCGCACAAGATAGGAAAGGCGACTCTACTGGAGGTCTGGATTTCTGACATTTTCAAGCCTTTTCCATCTTTCAGGAACCCTTCCTCTTGTTCTGTAGTATCTTTGGTATAACAAACGTAAACGAATGAATATTACAGATCTTCTCCAGAGCCAACTTTCAGGTGGTGTTCTGGAAACCCTCAGCAAGCAAATCGGTGGTGCCGATACGCAAAAAACACAAGCTGCTACCTCTGGAATCATGAACATTCTTTTGGGTGCTATGGCTAAAAATGCAGCTACACCTTCTGGGGCATCTGCGTTGTCCAATGCATTGGATCGTGACCATGACGG
>JAHEAU010000083.1 GCA_024642625.1 Lewinellaceae bacterium | reverse complement strand
AAGCTCATCAACAAAACGAATCTGGCCGAATTCAAATTGAAAAATGGCGACTTCGAATTGACTATTCGGACAGAGTCTTTTTCTAAAGGCAGGATTGAGACAATGATACCTGTTTCTGCGCCAATTTCAACGCCGGCTCATCAGCTGTATACGGCACCGCCCGTATCAACAGCGCCACCAGCGGTACCTGCTGAACAGGCACCTGCGGCCGCTCCAAAAGAGGCTAAAGCCACTAATCTGATTGAAGTTAAATCACCTATGGTGGGTACCTTCTATCGATCGGCTTCACCTGAAAAGGGTCCTTTTGTCCAGGTTGGTGATCATGTCAAGCCAGGAGATCCGGTTTGTATTATTGAAGCGATGAAACTGTTTAATGAGATTGAGTCAGAAGTGTCTGGCAAGATTGTCAAAGTTCTCGTAGATGATGCCACTCCGGTCGAATACGATCAGGCCTTGTTTCTGGTGGATCCCGCCGGATAAGTTCACTCAATTCCGCCCGCATGTTCAAGAAGATACTGATTGCCAACCGGGGTGAAATCGCCCTGAGGATCATCCGCACCTGCAAGGAAATGGGCATCAAAACGGTGGCCATTTACAGCACGGCTGACCGTGAAAGCCTTCACGTTCGGTTCGCTGACGAAGCAGTATGTGTCGGTCCTCCTTCTGGAAAAGACTCCTACCTCAACATTCCGCGAATCATGGCAGCTGTGGAGATCACAAATGCTGATGCGATTCATCCCGGTTATGGATTTCTTGCCGAAAATGCCGACTTCGCAGAAGTTTGCCTGGAATATGGGATCAAATTTATTGGCCCTACGCCAAGCCAGATCAGGAAAATGGGTGACAAGATCACCGCCAAGGAAACGATGATCAAAGCCGGCGTTCCTGTTGTCCCAGGATCAGAAGGTTTGATTAAAGATCTCAAACAAGGCCTCAAAACAGCAAAGGACATCGGTTATCCGGTTATCCTTAAAGCAACAGCAGGTGGTGGCGGAAAAGGAATGCGCATCGTCTGGAAAGCAGAAGAATTTGATAAGGCTTGGTCCATGGCCAGGAATGAAGCACAGAATGCCTTCGGGAATGATGGCATGTACGTGGAGAAATATATTGAAGAACCTCGTCATATCGAGATTCAAATCGTCGGAGATCAATTTGGGAATGTCTGCCACCTGTCCGAACGTGAGTGTTCCATTCAACGTCGGCACCAGAAGTTGATCGAAGAATCACCCTCTCCTTTTGTCGATCAGGAACTTCGTGTGAAAATGGGCGATGCTGCCATTGCTGCAGGAAAGTGCATCAATTATGAAGGGGTAGGTACCGTAGAGTTTCTTGTTGACAAGTACAAGAACTTCTATTTCATGGAAATGAATACCCGGATTCAGGTTGAGCACCCGGTGACGGAAGAGGTCATCGACCATGACCTGATCAAAGAGCAGATCAAAGTTGCGGCAGGTATCCCGATGAGCGGAGAGAACTACTTCCCCGTTATGCATGCAATGGAGTGCCGGATTAATGCCGAAGATCCTTACAATGATTTTCGTCCATCTCCAGGAAAGATTACCTCCTTCCATACGGCTAAGGGACACGGCGTGCGCGTCGATACACATGTATATGCCGGATATACGGTGCCTCCGTATTACGACAGTATGATCGCCAAACTGATTTGTCGTGCCCAAACCAGGGAAGAGTGCATAAAAAAAATGGAACGTGCATTGGAAGAGTTTGTCGTTGAGGGGATTAAAACTACGATCCCGTTCCACCGCAAACTGATGCGAAACGAGGCCTTCCAATCCGGAAATTTCCACACTGGATTCCTGAATGATTTCAGCATGGATGCTGAATAAGGCCACAATGGCCCTAATATGAAAGATCTGCGTCGCCTGCTTCGGCATTTGGCACCCTACAAAAAATTTGTCGGGCTGAACATCTTGTTCAATATTCTGATGGCGCTCTTCACCGTGGTCTCTATCCCTGTGTTCATTCCTTTCTTCCGAATCCTTTTTGGGATGGAAGCTCCGGTTTCTGTCCGACCCGATGGTGTAAATTCGATTGGGGATGCGGTAGATATGGCCAACTATACCTTTAGCAAGATTGTAGCTGAACAAGGTCCTTCAAGGGCTTTATTATTGACTTGTTTTGTCTTGGTTGCCATGTTCTTTTTAAAAAACCTCTTCAGGTATCTGTCGATGTACTTCATTGCACCAGTTCGCAATGGTATCGTTCGGGATATTCGGCAGGAGATCTTCGACAGAATGACCGTGCTGCCATTGGGCTACTTCTCTGAAGAACGAAAGGGTGATCTGATGTCGCGGATTGTAGCAGATGTCCAGGAAATAGAATGGAGTATTCTCAACGTACTTGAAGCCGTATTCAGGTCTCCCGTGATTATCTCAGGTGCCCTGTTTTTGATGATCTATATGAGCCCGGGGCTTACCCTTGTTATTTTTATCCTGATGATCTTCAGTGGAGTGATCATTGGCGGTATTTCAAGTCGGTTACGTCGGCAGTCAGGAGAGCTTCAGGACATTTTGGGCATCCTCGTATCGACAGTGGAAGAGACGCTTGGTGGATTGCGGGTCATTAAGGCGTTTCGGGCAGAGCGCTTCCAACAGGGCTTGTTCAGAAAGGTCAATGAATCGTATCGCGATACACAAACAAAAATCATTCGTCGTCGAGATCTGTCGTCTCCGTTGTCCGAGTTTTTAGGGATCGGAGTGATCTCCATTCTCTTGTGGTTTGGATCGCAAAGGATCTTTGCCGGAGAATTAGGGGCAGAAGCGTTTATGGCCTTCTTACTTGCTTTTTATAATGTCATCGAACCCAGTAAAAGCCTTACAAACGCATTTTATAATATTCAAAAAGGATTGGCAGCAGTCGATCGAGTCGATAAAATCCTGGATGTTCCTGGAGGTATGCCCGAGTGTCCGGATCCCAAATCAATCTTGGAAATCCAGGAAGGGCTTCGTTTCGAAAATGTATCCTTCACATACCCAAATGCAGATATACCAGCATTAAACGGGATCGACTTTTTTTTGCCTAAAGGTAAAACGGTTGCCTTGGTTGGCCTGTCAGGTGCAGGCAAATCAACAATCGCCGATCTGATTCCACGGTTCTATGATGTGACAGAAGGGAGGATTACGATCGATGGAATCGATATTCGGGATGCCAAATTGAATGATATTCGTGGATTGTTAGGCATCGTTACTCAGGAAGCCATTCTCTTTCATGAGTCTGTATACAATAATATCACCTTTGGTTTAGAAGCATCTGAAGCTGAGGTTTTTAAATCAGCACGTTTAGCTCATGCCGCCGAATTTATCGATCAATTGCCTGAAGGGTATGACTTTAATATTGGTGATCGGGGAGGTAAACTCAGTGGCGGCCAGCGCCAACGATTGACTATTGCTCGTGCCCTTCTCCGAAATCCCCAACTACTTATCCTGGACGAGGCGACTTCTGCGCTGGATTCGGAATCAGAACGGCTTGTTCAGGAAGCCCTGGATGTACTCTTGGCAGACCGCACAGCTCTGGTCATTGCACATCGCCTAAGTACGATCCGACGTGCAGATGAGATTCTGGTCCTACGGGATGGTGCGATTGTCGAACGCGGTTCACATGACGATTTGATCGCAAAAAAAGGGGAATATAGTAAGCTGGTTGCTCTTCAAGGTCTCGGTTAGGCGGGGTTTTGTATCCCTTTCTTCTGCTATCTTTGAGGAAATCATTGAACCAAGCTATGCGTCTCATTCTTTCCGCTTTTGCCATTCTCTTTGCCGCCAGTTATTTGCAAGCGCAAATCACGGTTACAAATTCGACCTTCTTTGCAGCGGGTGATACTCTCCGTATGGCCAGTGCGAGTAATCCGGAAGCCATTATTGCAGGTCCCATGGGAACAAATCTGACATGGGATTATTCACTCTTAATTAAGGACTCTGCGACTCAGATCCTCGTTAAAGACGCATCGCTGGGTAGTGCTTCAGCTTCGTTTCCTTCAGCGAAAGTCTATCAAGAGGTCGGCTTTGGTGAGACCTATTTTAATATCACCACTAACGCCATTACCAATCTGGGCTTTCTGACAAACGGATTTGCCGGGGTTCCTGTCAATATCACACCGAAATTCAATCCAGCACTGGTAGTGCGCCGGGCGCCGATGAGCTACTTTGATATCAATACAACAGAAGCGTCATTTCTGATTTCATTCTCCACTGCTATTGTTCCAGATACATTCTTTGCAAATTTGCCTCTCAAGCCGGATTCAATTCGTGTCAACCAAATGATTAACCGATTGGATGTCGTGTATTCCTGGGGTACAATCAATATTCCCGGTGGCACCTACCCGTGCCTCCGTGAGCGCCGTCGAACGATTTCCGAAACCACAGTCGATCTGCTCATTTTTGGATTTTGGGTCGATTTGGGATCTTTAGGTATTCAGTTTCCTGGAGTGGGACAAGACACGACCGTGGCTTACCATTATTTCTCTAGTACAGAGAAGGAGGAAATCGCAGTAGTTACAGTCAATCCGGCTAATGAGTCGGAAACAATTGATGTTCAGTACAAAGACAATGGTGTAACGAGTATCTATCAGCCTCAACCACTGACAGCCCAATTATTTAAAGGCCCCCAGCCTGCGATCAATCAGGTACAGTTTGATCTCCTTCCGTTAACTCATCCCGCTGATCTGGCCATTGTAAATGCTCAGGGTCAGTTGGTTCTTGTTCGAACTGGCTTGACTGGATTGCAAACAATTGATCTTTCCGCACTGGCCTCAGGGACCTATTTCTATCGGATCTCAGCAAATGGCCAATTGATGGAAAGTGGCACTCTCCTTCGTCAAGAGTAAGTAAGTTTCTATGCTTCAACTCCAGCCGTCTCCACTTCAGGATTGGACGGATGATTTGTTCGAAGAACAGGGTATCCGTGTTTGGATAAAGCGGGATGATCTGATTCATCCGGTGGTTGGTGGCAACAAAATTCGAAAATTAAAGGGTCAGTTAACCGAATCCAACCTCATAGGGAAGAAGGGCATCTTGACCTTCGGCGGCGCCGTTTCGAATCATCTGGTGGCGACTACGCTCATGGCAAAGACTATGGGAATCCCGATCCGGACATTGATTCGTGGCGAACAAGTGTCTAATCCGATCCTCCAATTGCTGGAAGAATGGGGTGCTGAGATGAAATTCCTGACCCGACAAGCATTTGATGAAGCGCTGAATCGGAATGATCCAGAGTGGTTGACAATCCCACTTGGCGGAACCCATCCTGGCGCGTTAAGTGGGGTCGGGGAAATGATCGGTGAAATCCGAACTGTCCTGCCCACTGGGCCGATTCATATCTGTGTTCCCCTGGGTTCAGGCGGTACAGCCGCAGGTCTCGCTTCTCGATTGACCGAAAACGACCACCTGTACATTTATCCTGCCATTAAAGGTCAGGATGTAACCGATCAGATCAGAACGATATTTGAAGAATTGGGTGTTCCAACCAGAGTCAATATCCATGTGATCAGTGATGCAGCCAGAAAAGGGTTTGCAAAGCGGGATGACTTCCTGTGGAATGAGTTATGTGCGCTGGCAAGTCAAACCGGGATATGGTGGGATCCGGTCTACAATGGGAAAATGGTGATTCGTTTCCTGGATCAAGTCAGGCATGGTGAATTCCTTCCTGGATCTCATGTTATATTGATTCATACAGGAGGTCTGCCCGGATTGATTGGTTACCGTGATCGATTCAAATTGCCAGATATGCCTCATCGACCTTCATTCTATTGAAATAATAAAAGCGGTCAGATGATTCATCTGACCGCTTTAATGACGAACACGAAGAGATTGATTATTTCCATCGACGAAGACGAACGCCGTCTTCATATCGGACAATATAGGCTTCGACAAACCCAGTGTCATGAGCAGAGCGCAAGGCATCTAACGCTCCGGATTGAGTTTGGATCACACCGACAAGAATCCTGCTTAGACCCATGCCTGCCAATTTCTCTGTTTCCAATGTGCCATAAGAAGTCATTGAAGCATATCGTGAAGATGACAAGTCAGGTTGGTCAGTCGCTTCTAATTGGATACGATAATAGATCCCAGCATAAGGCCTAGTCTCACTTTCATATTTCCTCTTATCTACACGTTTGCCATTGTACCGTTTGTCCACACCACTGCCTGTAAACAATTCGGTTGATGCAGAAATAGTTTCATCGGAAGGGGCGAACATAGGCGGTGCTTCTAAAGATGTTTTTGAAGGCGATTGACTTGATTTTTTTGATGGGGCGATAGCCACTACAGGCTCTGTGGCGGGTAATTCGTCAACAGTTTCAACAATCATGTCTTCGATCTCGCCACTCAACTCCGTCTTTGGTTCCGCTATTTCGACGATATCATGCTCCTCAACAGCTGATGATGGTTCCAGTTGCTGGGAAACTTTGGGCGTAACGGCTGGAGGTGGGGGTGATGACACCTTGTCTTCCTTTTTGGTCGGCTCCTTAATTGCGATCTCCTTTTCAGGAGGAGTCGAAGGTTTTGGAGTTTCTAGAGCCATATTTTTATCAGCAACAGCGGTCTCCTTCTTTGGAGATGCAATTTCTTTAGAGGGAGCTTTAGGTTGAGGGGCAGGTTTCGCTTCTGAAGTGGCAATTGTCTCATCGATGACCTCCTCAGGTCGGACAACATCTTTACCTGTATTTGCTTGGGCGAGAGGTCGTTCGTCAGGCATGGTTTCGGTCACGAGGAAGAAATCATGGGTAATTGTATTGCCCTTGGCCTCCTGATAATTAATCTTGTAGCTGGACGGCTCATATTCAAATTTTTCCGCCAGAACATAGGCCTCCAATCCATTTGGAACAACAAATTCATATTGCCCATTCGCAGCATAGGTCGAATTAAACATGACCTTTTCACCGTTTGTAATATGGTAAATATTGACTCTACCTTCCGTCAGCGGCATTCGGCTCATTTTGTCATAGAGTTGCCCACGTACAATATGATCAATTGAGTTTGACGAAATACTGAAGAGATCTTCATCCCGGGTGTGAATTTTATTCCCAGGCGAGAGACGGTTGGATGATATGAATCCCGCATCACCTTCGGCATTCAAACGAAAATACAGATCATCAGCTGGTGAATTCAAAGGTGTGCCCGGGTGTGAAATAGCTCCCCATGAAGTAGGCGTGCCATCGAGAATATAAATATCCTGTCCACCCATTGACACATGGCCATTCGATGAGAAGTATAGCTTGCCATGGGTCAAATCATAAAACGGTGCAAGTTCATCTCCCATGGTGTTCACTTGTTGACCAATTGTTTCTGGCAGCGAATAGTCCATTTGGCTACTGTTGTTATCACGCGTGGAGTACCAGATATCCATGCCGCCTTCTCCACCTGGTCGATCGGACGAGAAGAAGAGATATTCAGTGTTATTTAATACCACAGATGTGGGATGTGTTTGGTTCACGCCTTCCAAATTGATATAATCTGGCAGTCGCTTTCCAGAACTCCAACTAGATCCGGATTTTGTCATAACGTACAATTCACATCGAGTATGCAATTTGTTGCCATCCGTATTCTGAGCACAGACAGTATAATAGAATCGATTCCCGTCTGGTGTGAAACTACCATTCGCAATATGTTTGTCGGGGCTGGAAGGTAAGCCAGCAGGTACGTCAGCTTTACCCCATTTCCCATTTGTTTGGATGCTGCGAAAGAGTTTGGACTTGCCGTCACGAGTAGAGGAAAAATAGACAACATCCTTCCCAAAAGGTGCTGGTGCAAAATCAGTTGCCTTCGAATTCATAGTTGTTCCTGCATGCAATACTTGCCATGGCGTGGCAACCCCGCTTTCGTTGTTCGCTTCCTGGCATCCAGCTATTTCACGATTCACCACTGTCTGGAGGTCAGCCTTGTCCTCGCCTGAATAGTTGGCAATAAAGGTCTCAAATGCTGGAATAGCCTTTTCATATTGCCCGGATTGTTTTAGTGCCCGAGCATAATTCAACCCGCAAAGTTTGTCCGGTTCATTCCAATGCGAAACAACTTCAAGGCATTCTGCAGCATGGGCATAATCCTTTACCAATCCATAATAGGTGCCTGCCTTAAATGCGAGCTCCAATTTATTTGGCTTGTCTTTCCAGGCTTGATAATAATATTCCGCAGCCTCCCAGTAAGCACCCAATTCGGCATACTCATCTCCTTTCTTTTTAAGAGAAGTCCAGCTTTGGCTAAACCCGGGCAAAATGATCAAGAGGGCTAGAAACCCGGTCAGAAGAAATCGTAATTTCATGATATGTTCAATAAGTAACGTTCAATAACTAGAGGTAAATTCTGATGCTCCAATTGATGGATCCGATCAGCAAGATCGGCTGGCGTATCCTCTGGGAAAACAGGGCAATGGGCTTGAAAAAGGATGCGTCCTTCGTCGTAATGTTCATTGACCAGATGGATGGTGATTCCTGACTCTGATTCCCCATTTTGTAAAACCGACTCATGAACGCGCATCCCGTACATACCCTTGCCGCCATATTTGGGAAGCAGGGCAGGGTGGAGGTTGAGGATCCGGTCGGGAAATGAGGTAATCAATGCTGTCGGGATTTTCCACAAAAATCCGGCAAGGACGATAAGATCAATTTTAAGGCCCTGCAGTTCCTTCACAAATTCTACTGGAAACTTCAGGTCCTCCTTAGTGATCAATTTGACAGGGATCCCTTCTTCGTGAGCGAAGGCAACAACGGGGGCATCCGGACGGTTACACACCAGTAAAGCAATCTTTACATCCGACCGAGTTTGAAAATGGCCGCAAATGCGACGCACATTACTACCCGTTCCGGAGGCGAAGAGAGCCAACTTTTTGGCCTTAGAGGATGTACGCATTTTCGACGAAAAGGTTGTATTACGAAAATTCCTAATGGAAAAGTCGCTCAAAAATAAACCAAAAGAGATTGGTAACGATTATTGCTGAACAATCCGCCGCATAATTGGCTGGTCATCTGCAAATACAGTCAGGATATATCTGCCCACCGGAAGGTCATAGACTTGCACCCCTTCCAGGTAATTGCCGGCATCCCTGTTGAATGCTAGACTCTTCACTAACTCCCTTCGTGTATTCAAAAATTCAACACGTATCCTCTGGTCGGAAGTTATTCGATAGGGGATCTGAATTGACCGTCGATCGTTGAGGTCAATTACAGGGAATCGTTCCGCTTCACTAATCCACTCCGACATTGGATCGACCTCCGGTTTCAACGTGATATGATCCGAACCGCCGATGGCCCAACACGCGATGCCATTTGGAAGTTCTCCATAGGAAAGAGTGCGTAAGGGCACAATAGCCAGGCATTTATCTGCCTGGATAATACGTATTTCCAATCCGTCCTGACGGACACAGAACCAATTGAATTGATGAAAACTGCCGATCTCTCGTGTCCAGGATTTGGCATCGTCTGCGGGGCGAAGCGGCGCGCCCCAACCGCCTTCACCGATAAACACCGTGCCGTCCTCGTCATCACGCACAAATCCTTCCTCACTACCCGGTCCGGTGCCAGGCTTGACAGGCCAGGTGATTTTTGCTACGTGTGAGTCAGACTCCTGAGCCAACTGCAGGTGATGCGTATGAAAAAGCTCGCCCCACGCATTCTGCTGGTCAATGCGTTCTTTTTTTCGACGCGTATGGGGACGAATCGGCAGATGGTATTGTGCTATTCTCCAGGTGAAAGCCCCGCCGTTGCGATCCAGGTCTTCCTCCAGCCAACGTGTCTGACGACCATGAATTGGTGCCATTGAATTCAACGTGTAAACCCGAATCAAAGTGCCTCCAAATCCCAACGCATACCAGGCATCTTCACTCGGTATATCAAAGATGTCTTCCAAAATACTATTGCTGGTTTCATGATTGCCTCGTGCTGCAACGATGGGGATCAGCCGATGATCCGAAGTCATTGTCAATTGCCAGTCATCCAACCATTGCTGCCATTCACGGGCCGAACACATATCAGTCATATCGCCACTGAACAGAATAGCCATTGGCTGCATTTGGCCAGCTAATTTGTTGAGTCGTTTTCGTGCCGAGCGATTGTTGCGGCTATCACCACCTGCAATAAACGTGATGGGTATCTCGGGAGATCCAGGGGCTGTGTGAAAATACATCATCCGACTGTCTCCTTCCGAGTCCCTTACCACAAATCGATAACGTGTATCTGGTGCGAGCCCCTCCAATCGGGCAAAATAGTTTTTCATATCCTTGGAGGTCACCATCTTGTCTGGAAAGTGAACCTGCCACGTCGTTTGACGTCCACCATCTTCCTGTAATAATATCCGGGATTGTCGCCCACTGATCAGCTCCCATCCAATTACCATCGAGGTCGCGGGATCCGTGCGCCACATGGCCCGATATCGGCTAGTTCGACCAAAACTGATCAACGGGATCAGGAAAAGAAATAGAAGGATTCTGAATCGAATGCTCATGGGTGCATAAAAAGTCCCTCGGACTTGGGATATTTGTAACCGGTCGTCAAATACCTGGCTACCGGGAAGAACTGCGATAATTATGCCTTTTTTTGATTTTATCCAAGCCGATCCACGCGTTTCCACTTTGTTGGCCAGTGAATTGGATCGTCAACGCCGTGGCGCTGAGCTCATTGCTTCTGAGAATTTTACCAGTAACGCAGTGATGCGCACAATGGGTACATGGCTCACAAATAAATATGCCGAAGGCTATCCGGGAAGGCGGTATTATGGTGGTTGTGAAGTGGTCGATGAGATTGAACAATTGGCTATCGATCGATTGAAAGAGCTATTTGGAGTAGAATATGCCAATGTACAACCTCATTCCGGAGCGCAGGCAAATGCTGCCGTTTTCCTGGCCCTCCTCCAGCCTGGCGACACCGTTCTTGGGTTTGATCTCAGTCACGGTGGTCACTTATCGCATGGCTCTCCAGTAAATTATTCAGGAAAGGTATATCGGGCAACATTCTACGGCGTTTCCAGGGAAACAGGTCGGATTGATATGGACCTTGTCGCAGAAACAGCTCGCAAAGAAAAGCCAAAGCTTATTGTTTGTGGCGCATCTGCCTATGCACGCGATTGGGATTATCCACGGTTCAGAGCCATAGCTGATGAAGTTGGCGCATTGCTCTTGGCCGATATTGCACATCCAGCTGGTTTGATTGCGGGCAAGCACCTCGCAGATCCTGCCCCTTGGGTAGACATTATGACATCGACCACGCACAAAACGTTAAGAGGTCCACGGGGCGGTATCATCATGATGGGCAAAGACCGTGACAACCCATGGGGGCGAACCACTAAAAAAGGTGCGCCCATTCAGATGTCAGCTATTCTCAATAGCGGTGTCTTCCCCGGCATGCAAGGTGGCCCATTGGAACATGTCATTGCGGCCAAAGCTGTTGCTTTTGGCGAGGCACTTGATCCTTCCTTCAAACAGTACGGTGCTCAGGTTATGGCAAATGCTGCTGCCATGGCAAAAGCGTTTGTAGGCAAAGGCTACCAGCTCGTATCTGGTGGAACAGACAACCACTTGATGTTGATTGATCTCAGCAACAAAGGAGTGACCGGCAAGATCGCTGAGGAAGCGTTGGGCAAAGCGGACATCACCGTCAATAAAAATATGGTTCCGTTTGATACCCAATCGCCGATGGTGACATCAGGTATCCGGATCGGGACTGCGGCCATTACAACTCGCGGGCTTAAAGAAAATGAGTGCCGCCAAATCGTTTCCTGGATCGATGAACTGATCCAACTACCTGAAGATGCTGGTTTGCAACAAAAGATTCGCAAGGACGTGAATGATCTGATGCATCAGTATCCGTTGTATCCAGGGATTTGATATGAAATTTTATGCTCCAAAAAGGAGAAATCCCAAGCATCAAATGACAAATCACAAATAAATTTCAAGTCCGAAATTCGAATATTCGAAACACTTGTTTGTTTGTGTCATTGGAATTTGAAAAATTGAGGTTTATTTGTTTTTTGAGATTTGTCATTTGGTGCTTTCCTCTACCAGTAGTTCTCTCTTGAATTTGAACAGCTACTAACAGATATATAAAAAACCCTCCCCGAAGGGAGGGTTAACCTGTTCAAAGTATGAGAAAAAGTACGACCTAGAAGAAGAACTGTACACCTGCGTTCAGAATATTGTATTCGTAGTTGGGGTTGTCTTCGAAAAGGTTGCTGAGCTCGTAATCTGCATACAGCTGCCACCAACGTTGACCGATCGCAGCGGAAACTCCATAGAGGAAGGTGTTCGTTTGGTAGTCATCTTTCAAATGCAATTCTGCTTTTTCACCATCCATTGATTTGAATTTCAAATCCTGGATGCCATATAGGCGCAATCCGCCATATCCGCCGAGCATTACATTGAGTTTGTTTTCGCCGGAACCAGCAAGTCGAAGTTGGACTGGAACAACAAGGGAATACCTCCGAAATTCTGATTTTGATACCGTCGAAGCATAGGGGGATGGAGGCACATAGAATGGGTTGCCATCTTCAACCTTCAGACGATGATCGCTATTGATTTCAATTGAGGTGAATTTGAATTCCAATCCATAGTTGATGTTGAATACGCTGCTGTTTCCACCAATTCGGGTACTAAAAATGACACCCATATTTCCACTCCAGGATTTCCACGGAGAGAAATCCGGCTTGTTTGCATCTCCTACACCGATTGTACCCTCGATCAAATATGTAGGGCCGAAATTGAACAGGAAGTAGGAATTTGTCCGTTTTCTATCTTTCTTCTCGCCAAGAGTGATCTTGACCTTATTGCCGGAACTATCCGTTGCGATTTGAACGCCAGCTTCATCGTCATCATCATACTTGTCACCGAGGGCTTCGCCCAAGGCTTCCATTTTCTCTTCAAACTTGTCTGCGGCTTCTTCCATGGAGTCTTCAAATGAATCCTTGTTCAATTCGCCGGATTCCAATTTGCTCCTTAATTCTTTGACTTCAGATTCAAAGTTCTTCGTAGCCTCCTTCATTTGGGAGACAATAGATGTAGTGTGGTCATCTTGTGCTTGGACAGATCCAGTTCCGAAAAGGAATAGGACGGATAGCATGCATAGTTGCAAGGCAAAGCGTTTCATGGTGTTGAGTTTAAGGATTTACCAGTTAATTGTGATTTCAGTTGTACGTGCAGACCCAAAGGCAAGAATATCTTTCACAAATTTTGGGCTGTTCTTTTCAAGAGCATTCACGAGCCGAGCAGGCCCGGTAACGTCCGATTGAGGTTTCTTTATTTTTTGCACCACCGGGACAGTGGCAACTTCTGATTTTTCGGTAGTTGTGATAGGCGGCCAAGAAACATCCGGCAAGGGTAATGCTACTGGAGCTAATGAGTGACGGATAAGTTGAAATGGCGTCTT
>JAHEAU010000082.1:5684-13380 GCA_024642625.1 Lewinellaceae bacterium | reverse complement strand
TTGGTCATCCCCTGTTCATTCATCCAGTCGGCGGTGCCTTTGGCCACCCGCATGACATTATTCTCAGTATAGTCCCGGGCGATAATTGCCCGCCATCCGTCGGTTCCGAATTTGATCGTTGTGCTCATATGGGCGCAAAAATAGGGGTTTCTAATTCCAGAGGCGATACCTGGGCATGTTATAACAAAAGGATAATGCGTTTAAGAGAGGGGAAACCATTGAAATGGTTTCTGGGTGGAGCTGATTTCGAAGTCCCAGGGTTAAAACCCTGGGCTACCGCTCTGCGGGATAAGCAGTTTAGTGTACCGTTTTGATTTAATATCCCAAGTGTTTTCCTCCCATGCCGGATGAAACCTCCACTCGAGGTCAAGACCTCCTTCACCAGCAAAGAAATCGTGGCAAAAGAAGGTGGCTCCCGAGACCTCTTGTAGTTGACATCTGGATTCACATTGGATATTCGTGCAGATACCATTTCCGGAGATCATGTAGCCCGGGGTTTTTTATCCGCCGCAGGAGGGCAACCCCGGGTCTAATATTCATCATATCTATGAAAACCATTTTATTGTTTGTATAAGGGAGCTTCTACAATAATGAATGACCTCATTTATAGCAACACGAATGTCATCCAATTCAATTCCATCAACTCCTCCTACTTTCCCCTACTTTTACAGCCGTGGAAGACAACTACCGGCACAAGGGCATGCGGCGCAAGCTCCTGGAAACCCTGAGACAAAAAGGGATCCAGGATGAAGCCGTACTTCAAGCACTGTGGGACGTGCCCCGCCACTGGTTTCTGGATCGGGCATTCGAGGAATTAGCATACGAAGACAAAGCCTTCCCGATCGACAAGGATCAATCCATCTCACAGCCTTATACTGTAGCCCGGATGACCGAGTTACTACAGGTTGAAAAGCATCAAAAAGTTCTTGAAATCGGCACCGGATCAGGATACCAGGCTGCTGTTTTACACCAACTGGGCGCTCGGGTATTCACTGTAGAGCGGCAGAGACTGCTCTATCAAAAATCAAAGGCCTTTCTCAAACAGTTGGGATATGACCGCATTCGGAGTTTTTATAAAGATGGATTTCTGGGTCTGGAAACGTATGCTCCGTTTGACCGGATTATTGTCACAGCTGCTGCAGAAACGGTCCCCCAACCCTTGTTGGATCAATTAGTGATCGGAGGCATCCTCGTGATCCCTGTCGGTTCGGAAATCCAGGAAATGCGCCGTATCATCCGAACAGGCGAAACCACATTCAAAAAGGAAGTTTTTGGCCAATATCGGTTCGTGCCCTTTTTGGGTGGTTTGGATGCCGATTAATTGATTTTCCGTCCGGAAGCCTCTCGGGATTTGACCGTATTTGTCTGACTTGCTTTCAGATCCACCATGAGGGAGGCCAGGCCACTACCAGGAATGGTATAATAATAATTGCCCCCATAATTGATCTGTCCGCTCCCCTTATCCCAATTGCGGGCAGAAATGACAAATGTGCCATTCTTCTTTGGGTGCGGCGTGAAAATCAGGAAACGCTGATCGTCACCTGTCTCAAAGCTGATCGCCAACTTTTCTTGTCTGGCCTTTTGAACCAACACACCTGGTGTGCCCGCTTTGAATGTAATCTGGTCGACTTCCCGCCCACCTTTCATCACAATTTCACCCATCACAATTTCCGAACTGTTCTGTCGAATCTCACGCTGGAGGACAACGTCCTGTGAAAGATAAAATTGAATTTTCTTCAAATCCTCTTCTTCCCATTTGTTGCTTTCGATCAATGAGGAAGTAAAGGGTGTCAGTTTAGGTGAACAGGAGGCAGCCGATAAAATGGCAAGGAAGAAAAGAAATCGTGACATGGTTTTCGGTTTGACTATACGAAGAACGTCAGGTCCTCCGAATTTTGGATGTGCAATAGAGCGGTTTAACGTGGTTTTAACCCCTGACATGTACAAATTTCAGACCAATCTCATTCTGATTTCATGTCACAAAACCCAAACATGTTGTCTTGAAATGGCAGGTTGAGTTCGGCATATTGTTTGTTTATAAGGTATATATGCAAACGCGCCTAATCTCTCTGTTCATTCTTATCGGAATCTGCAGCCTGCACATTCAGGCACAAACTGTAATTTTCCAGCAGGAATTGACAGGGGAGGTCTTCCCAATAGGCCATTTATTGCGTTGGCAAACATCATACGAAGCACCTGGAGTTCATTTCATCCTTGAAAAATCAACTGACGGACTTAACTTTCAGGAGATCTCCAAATTATCAGGAAAAGGTGGTTCATCAATTCAGAATGACTATCAGTTTCTCGCTCCTGATGTAGTTGATGTATTGAATTATTACCGACTGCGTATACAGCAAACCAATCAGGCTGCGTTCTTTTCGTCGATTGTTTCGATGAAGAATGAAATAGCCAATCAGTTTGCTATACTCCGGTATTCAGACGTTTTACCAACTGCTACGTTTGATGTGGAAGTTCAAGGTCGAGCCCGTGGGTTCTTACAATGGCACATTCATCATCTCAATCAAGCTGTGGAAGATCAGGGGCAGTGGATGATGGATTTTGGCGTTAACAATTATTCATTGGATCTGACCTCATTGCCAGAAGGACCTTACCAGTTGTGCATCCAATTCGGTGAAGAAAAAGAAACACTGACCATTCAGAAAGTGTCTGAAGCAACACTGAAAACAATGACAGCAGGCAGTAATGGCCTACCGACCAACCAACGCTAAGCTTCGCGCTTATTCCTGAAAAAATCTTTCAAAAGCTGGCCGCATTCTTCATACAGGATGCCGAATTCAACTGTTGTGCTTGGATGCAACATGGACTTCCCATACCGCATAAATCCCCGCTTTTCATCTCCAGCTCCGTAAACGATACGACCCAACTGAGCCCACTGTAATGCACCGGCACACATTACACAAGGCTCCAACGTGACATAGAGGGTGCACTCAGGCAAGTATTTGCTGCCCAGATAATCAGATGCAGCTGTAATACAAAGGATTTCCGCATGCGCCGTGACGTCTTTTAGCTGCTCTGTTGTATTGTGTGCACGGGAAATGATTCGACCTCCACAAACCAGAACTGCACCAACAGGGACCTCGTCGAGTTCTTTTGCTTTATTCGCTTCAGCAAGTGCCTGGCGCATGAAATAAGTATCGTCATAAACGGTCAGCATAATGTCAATTTTCGCCCGGGGTCTTACTTGCACCTGAATCTTGGGGTAAGGTAAACAGCACGGGTAAATTGAATCGAACCGAAACAGGCTTGCCTTCCTTATATCCCGGACGCCACTTGATTCCCTCCCTTTCCATCCGATGAATCTGTTCTTCGGCCATTGCTCCGAGCCCGTCGCCGGGGTCCTGAAGTATCTGACTGAATTTCACCGAGCCATCTTTCTGGACAATAAACTGGACGACAGCCTCACCACTTGTCTTCTTTTCCTTAGCTTCAGGAGGATAGGATACTCCGGTAGAAATGTAATCCATCAACAATTGCACAGAACACTTGTACCGGGTCATGTCATTTGGCAGATCCATTTGTTCACATCCGGGAAAACGTGGCATAACTTCGGCTTGGTCAACAATTTCGTCAGTCGTATCTGGCGATGATGATTCGGCTTCCTGGCTGCAGGCAGATAAAGACAGGAACCCTAGGAGGAGCGAAAGGCCGACGGCTTGAAATCCGTGAAGCAATGCATAGATATTCGTCATAGTTGCAAAAATCGCAGTGATTGACGAGATAATGGTAGGAAATGGTGAAAAATGTCCGCGAAATTGCGAAAAACTGACTTTTTATCAGAATCGATGCATTACCAGGTGGCGGCCTGGAGAGGTGCTTCCAGGGCACAACGCACCCAATCAGGAATTGGGTCACCCCCTTCCTGAAGCAATGTGGCCTTCAGTTGATTGGTGACTTCCACTCGCCAAAAGTGTTCGCCACTGGAAATACCATTGTAGCGAAGCAAATACCGAAATTCGTACCCACGTGCAGTTGGCGAGATTTGAATATCATTGGATTGGAGAAATCCCTCCCGAACATCAATTCCCGTGACTCCTTGTATGGCCTGGAATTCATTGCCAACTGCCAAAATATTCATTGGGCGCCGCGCCCGAAGAGTCAATGCATTTTCACTTTCAGTCCATCGATTCACCCGGTCTATGACCAGGTTATAGTTAGTCAGCAGGTCATTGATTGCTGGATGATCCACCTGCATGACACCCTGCGCAAGTGCACGGGCCCACGGTGCATCTTTTCGATAAATGACCTGCAATTGATCAATGGGTGGAAAAGAGCTCGTGTGAATATGGCATTTACTCAAATCACGAACAGCCTGAAGCTGCTCATATGCAGATTTGAGCATGTTATAGATCAGGGTCACTTCCCGATTGGGCAAGGTGACTGAAGCAAAGCGTAATTCATCGTCAGAACCCGAAAGTCGAAGAGCCAAGCGGGCTGCATCACGCTGGTATTTTCGGGTTAGGGAGGAAGGCATAGGTTGGCCACTCAGATCAGCTGGAACGGCAATCTGGATCAGAAAAATTGCAATCAAGATAAGTGGCGTTTTCATCCACATAAAATACAACATTATTCAGTGACTTCGTAAGTAATCCAAACTGTATATCCAGAGAACTTGATAGTGCCTTCTATTGATTGTCCAATTTTAATGCCACATGTCTTTCTCATTGGAACATTTCAATGCCAACTCAATATAAAGACAAGATGAACATATATGTGTATGACAGATAAGTAGGCTAGAAGTTAACCTATCCATTTCGGGAGAAAGATCCACAGCCCGAAGATGACCGAGAGGATCACAGAAACAAGTACAGCTCCAGCCGCCATATCCTTCGCCTGACCAATCATAACATGATAACCTGGATGCAGATGATCCAGCATCTTTTCGAGGGAAGCATTGATCAATTCCATAGATATAACCAAGGCACTAAACACCATAATACCCATCCATTCCCAGGGAGCGAGACACGTAAGCCAACCAGCCAGAACAACCAGGCCAAAGAAAATCATATGAACCCGAACATGCCGTTCAGAATAAATTGCATTCAGGATACCTTTCCAGGCACATCCCAGCCGATGAAAAAAAGAATAGGGTATTGGCTTCATTTCCATTGATAGGTGCCCGAAATTCCGAGGAAACTCCCTGTCGAATCCACCCTGTTGCGAAATCCTACGCAGGAAAGTTCCTTACTATAAAAAATATGATCAGTTGGTTTGTCAAGCAAATCATTAAACCCGGGCAAATACCCTCGTCGACTGTCCTTTAGCAAGGTATTATCTCTAAATTTCCGAATATCCGGAGCCCAGCTCACTTCGTTGAATTGACCGATCATCAGTATGGGATGCTGCCGTTCCTGGATGATCGTTTCATTGAACTTCAGATGGGTTTGGTACCCTTTAATATCTGCCCTGGTGAAGATGGGATACATAAATGTCGCTATGAATTCCAGTGTGTCCATCAATTCGGGGATGTACATCAAACCTGCAACCTCTGGCTGGTCTGGCTCGTCATTAATGTGGTAAACACCCATTGGCCAGCGAGAGAACACCCACAATGCCTGGTCAATATGGTTTGTTCCAAACTGAAACGGATACTCCGCTTGTAAACTGTCCCGCAACTGCTGTACAGCTGGCAGATCCAGGGATTGTAAAACCAATAGATCAGCAGGTTGATCCTTCAGAATAGAAAGCTGCCCATAGGGATCTGATAGACCTGCAAAGTCTAGCTGGGCGACTTCAATAGATGGGGAGTTTGTCACTGCCTCAAGATGAAGAACCGGATTGGAACTCGTCTTAATAAACAATGCCAGTAATGCAGTGCTGAAAAAACAGACAAATGTCAGCTTGTCCTGTCTGATGAGCAGGAACAATAATCCGAGTCCCACATAGATAATCATGATTTGTCCAGCATATGCAGCCCAGTGTCTGAAAATCAGAATCTCCGGAGGAAATATGCAAAACAAGGCACCCAGGATAATGCCCAGGCCGACCAGATTGAGGGTAATGCGATGGCTGAAGATGTTCATTGCCTTGTAAAGGTACTCCAGGCCTGATCAATCTAACGGCAAAGCAAGAATTGCTGTCTTCTTGAAATGATCGACCCGCCCGTCCAGTCGATATCGTTCAAACCACAACACATAGATTCCCGGGTTTGCAGATTGACCTCCTTCAATGTCTCCATTCCAGACCAAAAAACCATCTCGACCCAGATATTGGGTATTGGCGAGGTCCTTCACAAAGCGACCCTCTCGATCAAAGATTTTCAAGTTCAATATTTGACCTGATTCCTCCAGAAGATAGCGAACGATCAATGCATCCTGCCACCCATCTCCATCAGGTGAAAAGACCTTGGATTCCAGTGAAAATCCTTCACCTGGATCTTCATTGATTTCCCGGAATTGTGAATTGGTCAACGTTGGCGTCGCAAAACCAGCATCTTCAGAAGCAGACTGCCAGTTTGCAGGCAAATTGGTCGGTTGGACCAAACTGACACGCTCAAGACTCACACCTTCGGGATCATCCAGAAGAGGATGGTGCATATCTGCAGTATAATCAAAGCCATCCAGTAGAATAAGATCCGCTCCTTGTTGATGAAACAAAGACACATTGCCTTGATCATTTGACCAGGCCGGAATTGTTGATATATGGATAAGTCCGGCAATCGATTTTGGCCAGGAGGTCAACACAAATGTTGGATCCGATGTCAGGACAACATAATCACCTGGAAAGATCAGGGATTTGAGCTGGATCGGTTTTATTTCTTCTTTCCCGGGTTGCAAATTTCCGATCAACAGCGATTCCATGGAAATATATTTATCAGATACATTGACCAATTCGATAAAATCCGATCCGCCGACCGGAGGATCAAATAGAATCTCATTAATCAACAGATCGCCTGGTTCCGGCGGTTGTGGTAGAGCAACAACCGTTGTCCATTCTTCATTGGCTGGATTTCCCTGACAGTCCTGCAAATCTGTCATCGTGATCACACGATACAGAGTGCCAGGAACCATTGGCGAAGCCAGATCAAGTTGAATCTGAAACCCTGTCGATAATCGGGCGGCCTGGTTCACCTGAATATTGGGTAATATCTGAAACCAGGCTGCCTGTGGTAGCGCTGCTACATGTTCATCGAAATCCAGAATGAGTCTGGAAGGTGTTTCGGGCCACGCCTGGATCAATTGGGGACCACTCGTATCCGGTATTGACTGATAGATACTGTTGATTTTTCCAGGTGTTCCACCTGCCGGATTCGTGCTACTCGACCAATTTCCTTGACGATCGCAGCGTCTGGATGGGTCGATCAGTTCCAGTGTCCAACCACCATCGCGTTTAGTCGTACTGGTATGCCAGTCATCCAGATAGTTCACTTCATCAAGCAGTTCACCAGTTTGTCCGACGAGACGTAATTGCGATCCCTCATTTGTGAGGGACGGGAAGCCTGATACGCCAAGCACAGGCCCAAAATTTGAAAATAGGGCAACATCCGCCACTCGCGTCAGGATCAGGTAACCACCTGGTGCAAAAAGATAAGCTGGAAGCGTACCCATTGATGACGTCGTCGTCAGTTTCATGCCTTCCAGATCCAATGTCTCATTTGTCGAATTGAAGATTTCTACAAATTCGACATCGGGCAACGCAATGGCTGGCGTAGGATCTGCCATAATTTCATTGATGACCA
>JAHEAU010000082.1:0-5674 GCA_024642625.1 Lewinellaceae bacterium | reverse complement strand
CTCCGACCAAGGGTTTTCGAGTCTGAAGAAACGGAAATTCAAATCGAAGGGTATCCACAGAATTGCCAGCTGTATCAGTCATAGAATACGCCTCAAGAGTATAGGTCGTCAAGGTGATCATGTTACCAGACCACACCAGATTGACTTCCGACGGCTTGGTCTCCGACCATTCCACCAGAGCGGGTGTTCCGAGTCCTGGAGCCAGCTGATAATTCATTTGGTCAGCCGCTTGGGCCTCCACTACTGGTTCAGAAAAGAACACAGTGATTTCTTGTGCATCCACAACCTCTATCCCAGCGATCGTGGGCGGTGCTTGGTCTGGTACCGGAGCTTCAATTCGAAAGTCATCAAAAAAGAACTTATCCGTCCGTGTTGCAGTGTATATACACACCGGTCCAAAGATGGCGTCTATCATCCCGGAGTATGTATCATCCTGGGCAGAAAAGTCTGGTTTAAGGTTTGAGCCGCCTGAATAATCTGCTTCAAGTGTCCATTTTCCTGTTACTGTTCGGGAGACTCTTCCTCTGCAAATGGCCGTACTTCCACCCATCGCACCAGGAGTACCTGTCGCCAGCAATACCGGAATTCCTGCATCCAGTCGATAGAGGCGAATTGCATCTTGATTGCCTGTTTCACCAATATCAAGGATATAGCCGCTGGCCTTTGATAGATCTGATTGATCTGCTTGCAGAATCAGCTTGAGTGCGTTGCTGGTAGATGGGGAAAAATCGAGCCGTATCAGAAACGACCAGATTGTACTGTCCGGAATATCCTGGGTTGTGTATAACTGGGACGTTCCTGCTTGCGGAGCCATGAGTTGCAGCTCCTTTGCCGGGTTGACAATGAAATGTGAGACATCGCCCTCCCAGACAGTCCCCGTCAGAAAGTCCCCGTCAGAAAAGTCATCATTCCATTGCGCGTGCATCGCAGTAACCACCAACATGGCTACGATCAGAAGTACATAAGATCGTTTCATTATCTCTAAATTAGACAATCCACACGGGTTAGTGACGTTCTTTCTTGGTTAAGAACAAAGACTATTAGGTGGATTGGATCCCGAGCATCCGTTTATGGAGGACGTGAATTGGGTCATCACCAGTATCTTTATCCAAATTTGATGACATGAAAGTAGCGGTTGTTGGTGTAACCGGATTGGTAGGCACTGTGATGAATAAAGTTTTGGAAGAGCGGGCCTTCCCGATCTCTGAATATCTGGCAGTAGCTTCCTCACGGTCAGTTGGCAAACAGATTGCCTTCGCTGGTAAAGAATATACGATCATCGGCCTCGAAGAAGCTGTCAGTCGCCGCCCTGATATCGCCATTTTCAGTGCTGGAGGAAGTGTCTCTACAGAATGGGCACCCCGATTTGCTGCAGTCGGAACGACTGTTATTGACAATAGTTCCGCCTGGCGGATGGATCCCGATAAAAAGCTGATCGTACCCGAAATCAATGCTGCTGAGCTGACCTCGGAAGATCGAATCATTGCCAATCCCAATTGTTCCACCATTCAAATGGTCATGGCGCTTGCACCATTGCATGGACGATTTGGGATTGACCGTATCGTGGTTTCCACGTATCAGTCCATAACAGGTACTGGTGTTAAAGCTGTTCGTCAATATGAAATGGAACGCAAGGAGTTCAAACTCGACGAAGAGCAAATGGCCTATCATTATCCCATTTTCAACAACTGTATACCGCATTGTGATTCTTTCCTGGATAATGATTACACCAAGGAGGAAATGAAACTGGTGCATGAAACCCGTAAAATCCTTGGAAAAGCTGATCTGCGAATCACAGCAACAGCAGTCCGCGTGCCTGTACAAGGAGGTCATTCAGAATCCGTCAATGTCAGTTTCAACAAGGATTTCACGATCCAGGAAGTCAAAGAATTGCTTGGGACAACGCAAGGAGTGAAGGTGATCGATGATCCGCAAACATTTGCTTATCCCATGCCCTTGCTGGCACAACACAAAGATGATGTCTTCGTCGGTCGCATACGACGTGATGAATCCAACCCCAATACATTGAATTGCTGGATCGTTTCTGACAACCTTCGTAAGGGGGCTGCCACCAATGCAGTCCAGATCGCTGAATATTTGGCACACCACCAATTAGTTGGCACAATTCATGTTTAAAGAATTGTAATATGTTTGTTCCAGCATCAATCCGGCAGAACCACTTGATTCTCCTGATTTTTGTTGTTAACTTGGACATCCCTACACGTCGTTAGACTGAAAACCGATTGATACATGAGGACCAAGCTCGTACTTTGGGGCACGAATGCGAATGATGATCGCGTTTTGCTCGCGCTACAATTGTTTCCCGAAAAAAATGAAGTGACACTCTATGTGTTCACTGCTGAACAAGCAACTGATGCCTTCACCAAGGAATTGATGGATGAATGGCGCAATGACAAGGAAGTTGCCTTCCCTGAAGGCCACTTGAACATCACCCAGCCCCTGACAATGACTGAAACCCTCATCCCTGAGGAGTACAAAGTCGAACGTGGCGATATCGTTCAACGAGCGCAATCGGAATGGGCCTTTGTTGTTCTTTCCTACAAAATGCAAAAGACGTTCCAGTCGGAATTAGACTCCTTCCAGGAACGGATCAACCAGATGACTGAATTTTCTCAACCGCTTTGGGAAGAAATGAAAGGATTTTGGGATAAAGTTCAGGGACAGGTCCGTGAGCGAAACCTCTTTCGAGAGCACGTTGCAGGATTGCGGGAGCAATCCAACGACTTGTTCAACCAAATGAAAAAATTCCGCCAGGCGGCAGACAATCATTTCCGCCGACAGTCGGCAGAAGTAGCCAAGGGTTTCAGTGAAAAACTGGAAGCCGTGCAGGCTATGATTGAAGAAGGCAAACATCTGATCAACACGTTTGAAGACCTTAAAAAACTTCAACGTGAGTACCATGATCTCCAACTGACACGTGACGACCGCAACAAATTGTGGGCGCGTATGGATGCCGCCTTCAAATTGGTCAAGGAGAAACGGTTTGGCAACAAACCCGGCGGCGGGGCGGCGGATGCCTTTACACGTGTAGAACGGCGCCACCAGGGACTGGTTTCGGCTATCGAAAAAATGAACAAATCCATCCATCGGGATGAAAAGGACCTCCATTTTGAAGAAAAGCGAGCTGACAACAGTGAAAGTCAGCTTGAAATGCAAATCCGGCAGGCGAAAATCAATATGATCACCGAGCGAGTCAACTCCAAAAAAGAGAAACTTGCAGATATGGTCAAAACTCGTGAAGATCTCGAGAGGCGAATGACGTCCATCAAGTCCAAAGTGGCCGAAGAGGATGAAAAGAAAAAGATGGAGGAAGCCAAGTTGGCTGTGAAGGAGCGAATCGCCAAAGAAATAGAAGAGACCAGCAAGGAACTCGAGGATGTTGCTGACAAATTAGAAGCCGCCGCACATGAGATTACCCATCCCAACGAGCCTGTTTCTGAGGTAAAGCCGGCGTCAGATTCAAAAGAAGTTCAGAAAGACACTGCAGACGCAGAGGCA
The DNA here is from genome assembly GCA_024642625.1 of Lewinellaceae bacterium. GTDB lineage: Bacteria > Bacteroidota > Bacteroidia > Chitinophagales > Saprospiraceae > JAGNXB01. The sequence continues at coordinate 2,155 of JAHEAU010000082.1, read as the reverse complement.
CCTGCTGGTAAAGCAGAAAAACCTGTAAAGTCGGCGAAAGTCAAGAAACCTGAAGTCGTTGAGGTGACTAATGTTGCCGAAGCGTCTTTAGAATCTGAGCCAACTGTTGATGATAACAGTGACAACGCTTCAGTTGCAGAGGAAGCACAAACAACTGAAGAGGTTATTGAAGCTGTAACTGAGTCGGCAAATGAAGTCATTGTCGCCGAAGCAGATATCTCGCCTGAAGCAGAAGGCGCTACTCCGGAGGAGGAAAGCGTTCCAATTGCAGAGGAGGAGAAAAAAGATTAGGACCCAACAACTATTTGATCAAAAGGGCGTTCCGTCGAAAGCACTATGCACACGTCGACGGAACGCCCTTCTCTTATTCCATTGCTCCTGCTTGGAGTCCTGAGTATCATTTGGGGCAGTTCTTTTATTTTGATGAAACGCGGTCTGGAGGCATATGATCCAATCCAGGTGGCAGGTCTTCGACTCAGCATCTCATTTATGTCCATGTTGCCATTGGCCATGCGCAACTATCATAAAGTCACACGAAAGGACTGGCCTTATCTGTTTGTTGTTGGCTGGGCAGGCAGCGGTTTTCCAGCTTTTCTCTTTGCCCTTGCACAAACCAGGATTTCCTCTGCAGTTGCGGGTATGCTCAATTCCTTGACACCCCTTTTCACATTGCTCCTCGGGATGTTGTTCTTTGGACTGATCTTTCGAAAATCATGGTTGTGGGGAATTCTTCTCGGTTTACTGGGCGTTTTCCTTATTATTGGTCAGGTCAACCATTGGACACTGGGGAATACTGGATTTTATGCATTAGCCGCTTTGGGAGCCACCCTCTTTTACGCTATCAGTGGCAATACGGTGAAGGCCCATTTATCACATCTTGATTCGATGACCATCGGTAGTCTAGGATTTTCTACAGTGGGAATTCCTGCCCTTCTTGTATTGTTCAGCACGGATTTTACTACTCGGCTTTTTTCAGATCCAATAGCTCCAATCTCGCTCGGTTATATTGCGTTACTCGCCATCTTTGGGACAGTCATCGCATCGATCCTGTTTTATTATTTGATCCAGAAAACAGATCAAATTTATGGCTCAATGGTGAGTTACCTGATTCCATTGGTTGCCGTAGGGTGGGGATTGTTGGACGGAGAAAACCTTCATTGGACGTATCTTGTTGGCCTTGTGCTCATCCTAGTAGGTGTGCGTTCAGCCCGATCAAAATGAGTCTTCATATTCCCGGATTATTCATCGCCGAATCACAAGGCAAAGGCCGTGGTGTGTTCACAGCAGAACCATTAGAACCAGGTGATGTCATCGAGATTTGTCCGGTCATAGTACTTCCGGATCACGATTTGTCAACGATTCATCAGACCGCCTTGCATGATTATTATTTCTTGTGGGGCGATCAACGACAGCAATGCGCCATTGCCCTGGGCTATGGTTCCCTCTACAATCATAATGATCATCCCAATGCAGAAATCGAGCTAGATTTCGTTGAAGAAAATATCATCTTCCGTTGTTTGACACCCATTCAACCGGGTGAGGAAATCACCATCCATTATCATAGTGATCCGGAATTTGGAGGGAAATTGTGGTTTTGATATGCATTCAATATCAAAATGGTATTTGGTAAACAGCAAAGGGGGCTAAAGCCCAAATATGTTTCCATGTTTACCCCGGGCTGAAGCCCGGGGCTATTCACCTATTGCTTTCGAAAATTCGAACGCCTATTTGAATAGCCCCTACTGTTTTGGATAATGATTAATTAAAATTCTTTGTTATGACACAACACAAAGCTGCACGGGGATGTTGAAATCGTTTTCCTGAAATTAATTCACCTGATTGAATAGCCCCTGATGTTTTGGATAATGATTAATTAAAATTCTTTGTTATGACACATCACAAAGCTGCCCGGGGATGTTGAAATCGTTTTCCTGAAATTGATTCACCTGATTGAATAGCCCCCGGTTTCAACCGGGGGTGTAATCGGAAACAGATCCGGCTTTAGCCAAACGAAACACAAAATTCGAAGAACCCGAAACACAATCAGATCAATTCATGTGGATGTCGAAATTCATCATGAATAAATACACAATTGCTGGGGCTAAAGCTCACATATTTTTGCATGTTTACCCCGGGCTGACCTCCGTTTGGCGGT
>JAHEAU010000081.1 GCA_024642625.1 Lewinellaceae bacterium | reverse complement strand
CGCAAATGGTGAGGGTTCATTTTCGATTAAATATCCAGCCCCTCAAGACATCATCATTCCGATCAATTTTATCGGTACGGCCACATTTGGCGTTGATTATAATATGGATCCCCCATTCATTACCATTCCTCAAGGATCCAGTGAAGTAACAGCCACATTTGACGTGTTTGCAGACAATCTGCTGGAAGGACGTGAATCTGTCGGTATGGTCATTCAGAGAGACCCGTGCAAGTTGGATACGATTTGGTTCTATATCACAGATGACACACTGCCAAAACCTGATCTGGGGCCTGATCTTTTGGTTTGTACAAATGATTTGGTCAACCTGGATGGCACACTGCCTGTCATGTTGCCCATCCCAAAACGGTTTGAAAATGTAAACCCCTTTGATTTGATCTCCCCACCTGATAATAGCAGTCCGCTTAATCCGATCTATTCTGATATCCTTGTGAGTGGGGTCTTCCCCAAAGAACTTGGTCCGGGGATGATTGAATATGTTTGTTTCAATATTGATCATAAATGGATCGATGATGTTGATGTCTATTTGGTTGCACCCAGTGGGCGATTCATCGAATTGTCGTCTGACAACGGCCGGGATGGAGACAACTATACAGAAACTTGTTTCAGTCCAACCGCTACGCAGCCAATCGATTATGGCGATCCGTTTGGAGCGCCAAAATCAGCCGCACCATTCACTGGTACGTTCAAGCCAGAAGGAAAGTGGCACAACCTCTGGGATGCAGCCTCCAATCCCGTCAATGGCCAATGGCGGCTTCTCGTCCTGGATGATGCCCCATTACCCAATGGGAGGTTGCTGAATTGGCGGATATCGTTCAATCCGGAATACCAGATTGATTATACCTGGACACCAGGCGTTGAAGTTGTTTGTGATACATGCAGTGTAACCTCAACAACCCTCGATCATCAAAAGGTATTAACCCTGGATGTCATGGATAGCTATGGTTGTTCCAGAGCAGATACAGTTGCCATTGACCTGATGCCGGATGTTCTTGCCCCGATTGTCAATTGTGCAGATATCGGATTTGAACACCTCGTCATCGACTGGAACGATCAGACACTCAACGAAAACTATGAGATTAGTGTCAATGGGGGCCCATGGTTGGTGCCTAATCAGGGACCTTTTGCATTCCGTCTGGATGGTCTCAATTTGGAGGATTCAGTTACGTTTTTCGTGAAAGCGATTGGTCTGTGTAACGAACTGTTGGACACGATCGGTTGTAAAACAATGAACTGTACGCCACCTGCCTTAGTGGTTGATCAGGTTGTTATGCCTTCCTGCTTTGGCCAGAATACAGGGAGTTTTCAAGTAAATATTGGGAATGGAATTAATCCAGTCATTGTCCAATTGGATGGCAACACAATCCCGTCAGGATTGATCAGTAATCTTCCCGCGGGCACGTATCAGATCACGGCCATGGATACCCTCGGTTGTACGGATGAGATGATGTTGGTACTCACACAACCGGATCTGATGCAGATCCCCACGGTGGCATTAGATACTGTGAAGTGCTATCAGGCTCAAAATGGACAGATTGCTCCAGTCGTCCAAGGCGGTACATTTCCATTTACATATTTATGGCAGGATGGTTTGACTGATTCGTTGCGAACCGGATTGGCCGGTGGGGCCTATTCCGTTACCATCAGTGATGCGAATGGATGTACAGTTCAACAGGCGATGAACCTCTATGAGTTTCCAGACTTATTGGTCGACCCAACAACGAAAAATCCCACATGTGAAAACAGTGCCAATGGTGAGATCAACCTGGCATCATCTGGTGGTGCAGGTAGTTTTCAATATACCTGGGATAAGGCTGGCGTCGTTGGTTCCAATCCAACGGGGTTGCTTGCAGGGACCTATACTGTGACTGTAACCGATAAGAATGGATGTTCAGATGTTCAAACAATCCCGTTAGTCGCGCCGAATAATATTCTTGTGGATATCACAATTGAACCGACGAGTTGTTTTGGGGGAGATGATGGCAAAATTACAGTAAGTGTGACAGGTGGAACACCGCCGTACGATTATCAATGGAGTGATGGTGGTCCAAACATTAATATCCGGAATGACTTGACCGCCGGTACATACTCGCTCACGGTAACAGACCAGGGCGGATGCACCGAAATTCGGGACAATTCGCTGGTCGTTGCTGACCCTTCACCAATCATTGTTACACCGACAATTGTTGATGTCAGTTGTACGGGCGGGATGAATGGTTCGATCAGTGTTGTCGCTTCGGGTGGCGGTGGCGGTTATAATTTTGTCTGGAGTAATAACGTGATGGGACCAACCATCAATAATTTGACGGCCGGAACCTACATCGTGACTACCACAGATGCCAGCAACTGTTCCATCATTGATACTTTTCAGGTGATCCAACCTCAACCTATACTCACGAATGCTGGAGGTAAAAATGTCAACTGTTTTGGAGGGTCTTCCGGATCTGCTACGGTAGGTGCATCCGGGGGTACAGGTGGGTTTACTTTCCAGTGGGATGATCCAACTGCCTCTATGAGTGCATCTGTAGGCAATTTACCGGCTGGGACTTATCATGTGACAGTAACGGATATGAATGGTTGTTCAGCTATCGATTCGGTGAAGATTAATCAACCTCTTCCATTTAATAGTATTCTGATCCCGGGTCAGATATCATGTTTCGGAGTAGCAGATGGTGGAGGTACTGTGACACCACTTGGTGGCACCGGTCCATATACCTATCTCTGGAACGACCCTGCTGGCCAAACCGCAATGGCAGCTTCCAATTTGTCAAGCGGAATATATATTGTGACCATTACAGACAAGAACGGTTGTACGACAAGTGATACATTGACGCTTGCCGATCCACCTCAATTGACTAGTGTCGTTAACCCAATAAATGTGACGTGCTTTGGAGCTAATGACGGGAAAGCACAGGCTGTCGCTCAAGGAGGTTCTCAACCATATAAATTTTCCTGGTCGAATGGGTCACAACAGTCATTAGCCCAAAACCTGCCACCTGGGACGCATACGGTGACCATTACTGATGTCAGAGGGTGCACGTCTGTTTCTTCAGCAATGATTGATCAGGCTCCCGAAATGATCCTTAGTGGAACGGCTACCAGCGTGAAGTGTACTGGTGATAAAGACGGAATGATCGATTTGAATGTTAGTGGAGGAGCCAATCCGTATTCCTTTATCTGGAATAATGGAGCAGTCATCGAGGATCCTGCTGGTTTGGGTCCGGGTATCTATGTGGTCACAGTAACCGATGCCAACAATTGTAAAAAGACCTTTAACCTCCAAGTAACCAGTCCTCCAGGTATGACTGGTGAATATGAATCGACGGATATCGCTTGTTTTGGAGACTCTACAGGAGTTGCGACAGCAATCATTACCGGAGGAAGTCCAAACTACATCTATCTGTGGAGTAATGGAGGGTCGACATCAGAAATTGCAGGCCTATTGCCAGGTACGTATACCGTGACGGTCACTGATCAAAATGGCTGTACCCTTGAAAATTCAATTGATATCGAGCAACCATTGGAACCTTTGGTTGCCGTGATGACTGCTGATACACTGGATTGTTTTGGTGATGGTGATGGACGAGTCGTCTTTGCTGTTACAGGTGGAACACCAACCTACAAATACAGTCTGGATGGGACAACATTCAATGGGTCGAATATTCAGATTGGATTGAAGGCCGGTACATACGATGGCTATGTTCGGGATAAGTTGGGGTGTGCATTTTATGTAGGGCAAGTCACAGTCCACCAACCTGAACCTATTCTAGTTGGGCTGGGTGATGACTTGTTTATTGAACTAGGGCAGGATACACAGTTAATCGCTCAAGTCACGAATGGTATTGATCCTCTTACTTACCAGTGGGCCCCACAGGATAGCACCTTCCTGAGTTGTCTTACTTGTCCCGATCCATTTGTTTCTGGATTGCAATTCACGCGTTCATTTCGTCTATTGGTCACCGATTCCAATGGGTGTACCGGAGAAGAAGTGATCACTGTTAATGTCCAAAAAATTCGGATTATTCTGGTGCCAACGGCATTTACACCCAATAATGATTTGAACAATGATCGATTGGGCATTGTCGGACGACCAGGAACGCTGATTATGAACTTTCAGATATTTGACCGCTTTGGCGAACAGGTGTTCCTGGCTCAGGATTTTCCAATCGAAGAGGGCTTGAACCCAGCGAATAGTTGGGATGGCCGATTCCGAGGTGAGCCGATGAATCCGGCTGTTTTCGTTTGGAGTCTTGAAGCACTTTTTTCTGATGGAGAGCAAACTCTAATTCGCGGTCAAAGTACATTAATACGATAATCTAACAGATTGAATAACAGTGCCCTGTCCGGATATCCGGGCAGGGCACTGTTTGTTTTAGGTCTGGTGAAATGTTATTTTTTTATTAAAATGTTGCTACATTAAATGTATATACATTAAATTTGACCCATGATTCGACTTGAAGATGCCATTCAGCAAAAACATTTCCCTGATGTCCACTTGAAAATGGACATCAACATTATGTTTACTGCATCCTGGCTGGCCAACATCAAGAGCCGGGCATTGAAGGATGTCGGGATTAGCTGGCAACAGTTCAACATCCTTCGAATCTTGAAAGGATGTCATCCACAAGCAGCAAGTGTTCGCTATCTGGCTGAACGAATGATTGACCAGACTTCAAACGCTTCCCGTCTGGTTGATAAGTTGGTTCTAAAAAAACTGGTTGACAGGAAGACTTGCCCGGAGGATCGGCGACAAGTGGAAATCACACTCACACCCTTTGGGTTGAAAGAGATTGATCATGCATCGTTAGAGTTGGAAGGTGCTGTAAAATCCTACCTCCATCATTTGACTGAAGATGAAGCGTCTCAACTAAACGCATTATTAGATAAAATTCGATTATAAACCTAAATCTCATTACGTATGAAAATCCTAGTTGTATTATCCCTGTTTTTGGGTTGGATGAATCCCAACCCGGTAAATCAAGTAAAAACAATGTCAGTCGACGTGTCAGCCAGCCAGGTGGTCTGGAAAGGATACAAGGTGACAGGCGAACACACTGGATCTGTAAAGATCAAATCAGGTGATCTAACCATGGAAAACGGAACCTTAACAGGTGGCTCATTTGTCATTGACATGAAATCAATCTCCTGCACAGATCTGGAAGGGGAGTGGAGAGACAAACTTGTGGGTCATCTGAATTCAGAGGACTTCTTCAACACAGCAGCATTTCCAACAGCTACGATGAAAATTGCTCGAGTTATCCCTCAGGATACCCAGGGCAACTACAAAGTTCAAGGAAATCTGACAATCAAAGGGATCACTAAACCAGTGAAATTCTTTGCCAAAATAGATCAGAAAGGCACTTCAACAATGGCCAACGCAACAATTAAAGTTGACCGTTCAGAGTATGACGTTCGTTATGGCTCCGGCAGCTTCTTTGACAATTTGGGTGACAAAACCATCTACGATGAGTTCGACCTGAATGTGACTCTTGCAGTCAAGTAAGACAGTTCATCAAGATCAGTATATGAAAGAGGTCTCCAGTCGGAGGCCTCTTTCGTTTGGTATACCAGCCCAGGGGTCCTTTTTCATGTGTTCCAGGTTCGAAATTAGCCTCGAATGTAAAGTCGAGCCCAAATGATTGGCGGTCGGTCTACATAGTGGATTGGCAGATTGCCTGCTGATGGCTCGGTTCAATGTTCAAAGTCCGGCCTGACGGCCGAACTTGTACGAGGTTCAATTTCATTATACATTGAACAATGTACAAGGATAGCGCAAGGAATTCTGTCGAACCTTGAACTGCTGAAACACAAACTCAACCCCAATGCCCTACCGCTGCACCTGGATTGGTACAACCCTGTACGCACTTCCCAATTTCATCCGCATTAAGTAACTGCCACTGGGCAATTGGTGGAGATCAACAGGGTAAACCCAAGGTCCATTCATGGCCGGAATCGTTTGTTGCCAAACCACACGAGCTCCCATATCGAGGACCTCGGCATGTATGACCCCATGGTCGGAATTGCCTGAAAGTTGGCAAATTCCTGCAGTGGGATTGGGTGTCAACATTATCTCATCCAATGAAGGCACCTGAGGTTGTGTAGATGTCGTTTTAACAAGGATGGAAAGCGTATCCGCATGGCATGAATTCGCAGCAATCAGCGTGATTGTCACCTCATCAGCGGTGGTTACAAATTGTGGATTCTGTTCTGAGCTGAAGAGAAGACCATCCGCATACCAACTTAAGGAAGTTGTTGAAGAAGATGTAGTTGTCAATGAAATTGTGTCTTCCTGAATCTGCCAGGTAAACGAAGCCTGTGGATTTGGGATAACATAAAGCATTGTTGTAGTCGTATCCAGAATAGAACCATCTCCTGCGATCAACTGGATCGTCTTCCAGCCTGAAGTGGAATAGGAAATGGAATGCGGACCTTCTATCTGAGATCCAGGTTGACTGGAGCCATTCCCAAATGCCCATTGGAAGGACTGACCATTACCTGTTGTCGTATTGAATATTGTCAGGACTTCGTCAATACAAACCGAATCTTTGGAAAGTTGAATCCCCGCCTTGAATGGAGAAGGCATCTCATCAACAAATCGTATTCGATCGATCCAAAGGTTATTTCCATAGCCGGAATGGTTCACAAAGCGAAGCAGGATTTTTTGACCGGCGAATTCAGACAAGTCCACAAATTCTTCACGCCAATGCCCTGGTATTTCAGGCACCCAAGAATCCTCAATATCTGCTGGGTTATCAATCGTGATCAAGTCCTGACCAGTCTTCATATAGAGGACTTTCTCAATAGTTTTACCGCAATCTGTTGACACATCGATATACAACGTGTCGAGCCCGAGACCTACAATGCCGCTATAGGATAGATCAAAACGTAATGCCGGTTTATTGGTTTTCGTTAGATCGATTTGCGAAGTCATCATAATATCGATCTGACCCGTTTCAGGATTAAAGAAATTGGGCATGATGGCTGCATAATTGGAATCAGGTACCCCTCCCTCGTATCCAAGGATGAACCATGTGGCGTCATTATCTGGATTGACGATAGACCAGTTGTCAGGCAACCCGGGAAGGAGAAACTCCTCCATATGATCTGGGGACACAATCCCTGAATTCAGGATGCGTGTATTCACAACGACGGAAAGGGTATCATTGAATCGAAAATCGTCATTCGGTTGATCTGTCCATATTTTAAGCGGGATCAAGCCGGTTTTTGTAAAAAAAGGTCCTTGCGAGAACTTGAAAAACTTTGACCCTCCCGCATTAATTGGTCCAGCGAGAACATCGGCAACAGCAGGTTCACCTTCGATCTGATAATACATCGGAACAGAAGTTACTGGGGTCAGTCCGTCATTGCGAATCGACAGGATTAACTTCATTTCTGCTGGTTCACAACTTTGAAACGCCAGTATTGAAGGCGTAATAATCTTGTCGGGTTTTATGTCAATTGGTTGCTTGCATTCCAGCAGACCATTGTTGTACCGATTCGTGCGAGACCGTTCCGATTGAATACTATCTCGCCGACTTCGGACGGCGAGCCAATTGTCTGTCAAGGGATTCACCACTGGTAGAGTAATTGTCGTCGAATCCGTTCTACCTAATAACTCCATTGTTAGGTCTCCCAAGCTATACAGCTCATATCCATTGGCGTGCTCAACCGCTGTCCATGCATAGGTTATGCTATCAGGACATGCTTTGACAACAGCTAGATCTGCTGGTGAGGCTAATAGATGAAAAGGTGCTTGATGACTGACAGTTATTCCATCTCGGATCAGCCGGATAAAACCATGATTTGTAAATGTATCCGGATAAGTGATGTTTGCAAATCGTGCAACCGGAGGGATATCCGTAGCAATGGGTGTCCATGTAACGCCTGAATCAATGGTTAGCTCAACAGACCACGGTCCCTGATCCCGAATTGCTTCCCAGTATATTCGGTTTGATTGTCCTGGCTCAAATGATTCTCCCCCGGCAGGAAAGACCAGTATTGGTTCATCAGTTCTGAATTCCCAAAACAGGTATACTGTAGCATCGCCAAAGGGCACAGTTAATCCACTCAAATCGATTGTATAGTCATCAGCAAGAGGATCAAGAATTCGCACTTGCTCCATATTGTTCAGGTGATCTTCACCTGGCACAGCTGGTAGGTTTAATTTGTTTTTGTCCGGAGTGGGATCCAGGATGAGTGGTAATAATGGATCCGAAGATCCCGGCGAATAGACCCTGAGCTCCAGATCATTTATCAGTGCCGTATTGGCCTGGGGCATAGCAGGTGGGTCTGGCCAGTAGATCATGAATCTAGCTTCGGCAGTGTTTTTTGGAATAGTGATGGTTCGTGATTCGACTTGTCCTTGGCTTATAGTTAGCTCTTCAAATCGCTGTTCCGTTAATAATTTGTGAGCTTGAAAGGCATTTACATGACCCCAACCATAAATAAAATCAGGACCCGGATTTCCAAGGTCACTGGCTGTAGTCAGCAGAGCTCCTTTAAGCAAAGCAGACGGGGGGATGTCGCCATTGTGATCCAGACGATATCCTTGATTCAATTGCGCAAGTATTCCGGCAATGCCAGGTGAAGCAGCAGAAGTGCCACCGCCAAAATCAATCGTATGATTTGGGTACGTACTCAGTTGATCTTGCCCATTAGCGGAAATATCAGGTTTGATACGGCCGTCGTATACGGGTCCCCGACTGCTGGAATTGACAAGTGTATAGTCATTGAAGAGATTGGCGGTTGCTATTGAATTTTTTCCAGCCTTGTGACCTCCGGTAATATTGCCCCAAAACGGCCCTGCTCCATATCCACAGTCAGAAGTCCCGGCATTCCCAGCGGAAAAAACATGCATCAACTGCGGATTTTCATAAATCTGTCTATCCACTGTCACCGTCCGGTTGGTATACCCGTCATTGCACCCATCACTGTAGGATGAATTCGTAATCACAACGCCTTCTTTCGTGACAATGTCCATAGTCTGGCCCTGGAAATTGGCTGCATAGTCTTCTGTATACAATGTCGCTCCTGGTGCCATGCCTTTTACGAACGGAAGCAAATTCCCCGCACCCGTGACGATACCTGAGACCATGTCACCGTGCGTACCGTTTTCTTCTGTGCCATAGCAATAGCTTTGGTTGAGACGTCCCTTAAAGTCAATATGAGGCCCTATGCGGCCATCGTCGCGAACCAGGACACGTACACCCGTGCCATCCAGGAATAAACCGGGTGTGACACTTTGTTCGATTAATAAATTCGAGCGATGCATCGCCCGTCCATAGTTGTCCTCAGGCTGGCCCTCTGGCCTGGTTTTTTCAATAAATGACAAAGCAGGCAGTAGTGCAAGTTCCAATAATCGATGGGCAGGGATGGTCAAATAGGCAAAAGGACTTCCAGCAGGTGTGTTAACACCTGAAAATCCCTCTTCTTTCAATATGACCTTGACTTTTTCCGGGTCTAAATCTGCGAAAAAGTGCAAGGTGACCTGTAATCTTTCTGATGATGGAACAGTCATATCCAGATAGGGACGAAGATCAGTTGATACGATTTGTTCCGGAAGCCGAGATTGAAACCCCGTCACGGGTAAATCGGCCAATGGATTGCCAACCAAATCTTGCGGCACAGAAACGAGATATGCACCCGGATGAATATAGCCCAATAAGCGAATTCTTGCAGATTGGATTTGGGTGATTTCTCGTTTATTCAATGACTGATCGCAATGCATCCAGCAATATTGCCGCCCGAATATGCCTGACGAAGCAGGTATTTGCCCAAGGAGCGACTTGGATGGATCAAACGTCCGGTGAAATTGGATCAAACTGCCTTGAATTGGAACAGTTACAGTTTCCTGACCAAAACTTATTACAGCACAAAGGAGAAAAAGAAAAACAAAGGACACTTTCGTCATGGAATCACGTTTATCTGGTGTTGGAGCATGAAGCTATGGAAAGATACGGGGATGTACTGTCAGATTCTTGTCGTTTTTTGATGAGGATCATCCATCTGTCCCCCTGAATCTGGCTACCTTTACAAATACTAAACCAGGAAAGGATATGAATTTTCAGCACACTGTAGTCGACCGATTCTTACGCTATGTCCGCATAGATACTCAATCTGATCCCTTCTCAGATACTTGTCCAAGTACAGAGAAACAGAAAGACTTAGGTCGATTACTGGTAAAGGAATTGCTGGAGCTGGGATTGTCAGATGCACACATTGATGATAATGGATATGTCTATGCCACATTGGAAAGCAATGTGAATAAAAAAGTGCCAGTTATTTGTTTTTGTTCACATATGGACACAGCGCCGGACTGCTCCGGAACGGATGTGAAGCCTATCATTCATGAGAATTATTCCGGACAGGATCTGGTACTTCCAGATGATCCAAGTCAGGTTTTGCGTGTCAAAGACCATCCGGAACTGGCAAATAAGATGGGTCATGATATTATAACAGCAAGTGGTACGACACTGTTGGGAGCAGACAATAAGGCGGGGGTAGCAGCCATTATGGATGCTGTCACCCAAATGCTCCGAAATCCGGAAATTCCCCATGGCCGAATTCGCGTTTTGTTTACCCCGGATGAAGAAATTGGTCGAGGCGTGGATAAAGTCGATATTCCAAAGCTGGCTGCAGATTTTGGTTATACCATCGATGGTGAACGAGTCGGCTCCCTTGAAGATGAAACATTCAGTGCGGATGGGGCCACTCTCGATATACACGGTGTATCTGTTCATCCTGGCTTTGCAAAAGGCAAACTAGTGAATGCGATCAAGATTGCTGGTGAACTTTTGAATGCGTTACCCAAGGATCGACTTTCGCCTGAGACCACTGCCGGACGGGAGGGATTTATCCACCCTGTACATGTGAACGGGAATGGAGAAAAAGCCACAATACAATTCATTTTGAGGGACTTTACCCGCGAAGGACTAGCAGCACACGGTGAATTCCTCAAGGCACTGACAGCTGAAGTTGTAGGCAGGCACCCAAAGGCCAGCTATGATCTGGAAATCAAGGAACAATACCGCAACATGAAGGAGGTGCTGAATTTGCATCCTCAGGTAGCTGATTATGCTCAGGAAGCCATTGAGAGAACAGGTTTGAAAGTCCACCGGTCCAGTATTCGTGGTGGAACAGACGGCTCCAGACTATCGTTCATGGGTTTGCCGTGTCCAAACGTTTTTGCAGGTGAACATGCATTTCACTCGAAGCAAGAGTGGGCTACCCGCCAGGACATGGAAAAGGCGACTCAAACAATTATCAATCTGGCTTCGATCTGGGCGGAGAAGTCCTGATCAATAAATGCGTACATGCTGAATTCCCGGACGATGTTCCCGGGCAATCATTCGTAGTATTTCCTGATAATACTCACCCTCTGCATGCAGGTTGGCATCTTGCATGTCAAAAATGAGGATAGGGATGAGTCCTTCGCTCCTGAAATATTCGAAATACACATTCTGAATTTCGCGCAGATATTCAGATTTGATCTGTTGTTCATAGCTTCTTCCTCGCTTGGCAATCTGAGCCTGGAGAATGTCGATAGGTCTGTGGAGATAGATGATCAGGTCTGGCTTTGGCAGGCTAACCTCCAATGTTGAGTAGAGTTTTTGAAAGATCCGAAACTCATCTTGTGGCAGATTATTCCGGGCAAAAAGAAGTGTCTTGACGAATGTGTAATCAGCAATGTGGAAGTTGTAGAACAAATCCTGCTGCGTACCCAATGCCTGAAGTTGCTTGTAGCGTTCCGTCATGAAGAAAAGCTCCAATGGGAAACCGTATCGTTGGGCATCTTCATAGAAGTAGGGGAGAAAGGGATTGTCGGCAAACTGTTCGAGAATCAGGTTGCATTCATAATCCCTGGCCATCATCTCTGATAAGGTCGTTTTGCCAGATCCGATATTGCCTTCAATCGCGACGTATGAGTAGGGGATTTCTGGTTGGTTCATTGGTCTTCTTCCAAAAGGCAAACAGCCAGTTCTTCTTGGTTGGCCAGATACAATTCCTCGATAGTCATCTCAGTATTAGGTAGTAACAGATCAGTGGTAATTTCCATCAAGGGTATCAGCACGAAGTTACGAACTGTCATGCGTGGATGAGGAATTTTCAAGATCGAATCTGAGATGATTTGTTGACCAAATATCAAAACGTCAAGGTCGATCGTTCGAGGCCCAAATCGTTCTTCGCGAATACGGCCCATGTCGTGTTCAATACTCAAAAGACTCTCCAGAACAGCATGAGGAGAAAGATCTGTCTGAATTGCGACAACCTGGTTGTAAAACCAGGGCTGATCGGCCTCACCCCAAGGTTCAGATTCGTATATGGATGATTTTTGCACCAGCGAACCAATCCGCGTTCCGATCTGTTCACGAGCTTGGTTCAATTGTTCAAGGCGATTGCCCAGATTGCTGCCCAAACCAATGTAAACCAAATCTTGTTCTAAGGGGGTAGACATGATGATGAATAATTCAGAATTCGAGAACGTGCCGAATGTACTTCAAGAAAATGGATATTCGCATTTTCTGTAATGTTGAATGGTTGAGAAAGAACCAACGTATGACAAATAACAATCGAGGTGAGGATCAGGAGGTCAGGCCATTGCCAGGCATGGGGTTGATCGGTTTTGTCCTGAGATGTCTGGGGTGGATATCACCGGGATTGGCGAGTCAGTTGGCGTTGTTCCTCTTTACCTTACCTGGTAAAAAAGCGAAGCATTTTCGACAGGATGAATTGTTGCTGTCATCCAGACGTTCATATGTGCAATCCGGCAAAAATCAGATCCGGATCTATGAATGGGGAAACGGTCCTCGTAAATTAATGCTTCTGCATGGCTGGCAAAGTCGGGGAACAGCATTACGTTACTTTGTCAACACCTTTATTGCCAGAGGATTTACAGTCGTTGCTATGGATGCACCAGGACATGGTGAATCAAGTGGATGGAGGTCCAGTATGGGCAACTATGCTGAGGCGATCAGAGATGTTGATATTTCGGTTGGGCCTTTTGAGTGTGCAATCACCCATTCTTTTGGTGGGCGTGCCCTCGCTTATGCCTTGGCTTTCGAATCCCACCAATGGGAGATTGAACGGATCGTCATGTTGGCGGCACCAAACGCATATGAAGAGATCATCGATAAGTTTATGGATCAACTCAGATTACAACCGAAATTGAAACCGGCCATATTAACGCGAATGGCCAATTTGCTTGGACGTCCCGTAAGTGAATCTGAGATTTTTCAGCTTGGTGAACTGATCCATGCGAGAATATTATTGATTCATGACGAACAAGATCAGATCGTCCCGATGTGGGAGGCAGAACGTATCGCATCCAGACTTCCCGGCGTACGCCTGATGAAAACAAGGGGTTTTGGCCATTATCGAATGGCCAAAACCCC
>JAHEAU010000314.1 GCA_024642625.1 Lewinellaceae bacterium | reverse complement strand
ACTTCATCGATTGACACGGAAACTGAACAAGTTATTCAGCATGCAATCGAAACCATGATTGCCACCCGGACGTCTATCGTCATCGCTCACCGTCTGTCCACCATTCGCCATGCCAATCAAATCATGGTACTCGAACAAGGCACCCGACTGGAATTTGGAACCCATGATGAACTGATGGCCAATGAAGATGGACGGTATCGGGAGCTGGTTGATTTACAGTTTTCATTAATTGAGTGATGTCCGGTTTTCAGTTTTCGGTTTCGGTTTTCGGTCTTCTGGCCCCTCATGAAATAGGTTGACAGCTTGACTTTCGAAATAACAGCATCAACTCCCGACACTCTACGCTCTACTCTGCTTCGGTCTTCGGTCTCCACTCTTTTGGGTTCCCGGTCATTTTGCTTCGGATAAAAAGTACACATGCGGCAGCTAAAGCAGCCGTTACGCGTCCAATTGACATGGAATTTCGATTTCCACATTCCGACTTTCTACATCTTTTAAGCACCCTCCACTCTCTACACCCACCGCCCAACGCCTAAAACCCGATGACTTTGATTTCCCTGCCTCGCCGGCCGGCGGGCGATATCCGTCTTTTTAAAATGGCAAGTTCATCCTGTCTGGAGGTTTTTTTGTCGAAATAGTTGATGAATAGCCAGCCAATTTTCCTTTTCGTTCGTTGTATATGTGAATGAGTTCCTAATGCAGCCCAAATGCTTTGTCCTTCCTGCATTTTGGACGTTATTTTGATGTACCGTTTTTTGAATTGACCCATGACCATTTTATTCAATCGCCAACGCCTAAATCCCTTCTCCAGCATAGCTGGGATTCTCCTGATGGCTCTCGTGCTGGTCGGATTATTTTTTGTCGCCAAAGGGATCTTTTGGGTCCTGGCAAAAGCAGCATTTTTTCTGTTGGCCGGAGCTTTACTGATCCATTATAAAACCGTTCTGGATTTTGGAAAATGGTTGTGGAATACAATCCTCACAAATCCTCTGCAAGGTATTTTTCTGACTGCCTTGGGCGTCCTCCTCTATCCTGTCTTGTTTGCCTACTTGTTCATGCGGGCATTGGTCAACCGAAAAGTGTCCAAATTGCAAAATGCCGTCAAGCAAGAACGTGAAGGAGAATGGGTGGATTTCGAAGAATTGGAAACAACCTTCAAACAACGCAAACAGCGTTCGGAAAAAACTGAACTGGAGGTAACTGATCGCTACAGTGACCTTTTTGAATAAGCGATTCTTATCCTGGTTTCTGACCATTCCATTAATTAAGGACCTTCTATTAGATCCTGGTCAAACTCAGAATCTTCTTCCAGCGAGGCTTTCATGCCCCCAGGTTTATCATTGAGTTTATCAGACTACTCCACACCTGCAAATCTCACTCGGTTTTAGACTTTACACGTGGAGCAACCAGATCATTCCTACCACTGCCAAATGAAGTCTGGTTGAGTATTTTGCCCTCATTCTGAAACGAATCATACCAAGTCTGATTCCAAGGTTAAATGAAGTGTCCGTAATTTCACGGCAAAGACATTAACCTGCAGTTCTTCATCCTCGCTGTTTCTTTGGCAATTGCCCTCCCCTATCTGATCATGTTGGAGTACTACCGCCGAGCCTGGATCGGCCTGCGACCAACCCAAACTGTGCTATGGAACTACCCAATGGTCAGTGTACTGATCGCAGCACGAAATGAAGCAACTCGCATACACCCGACTCTGATCGCACTCCATTCCCTAAATTATCCTGGTGAATTGGAGATTATCCTGATTGATGATCATTCTGAAGACAGTACGGAAGCAATCGTTCATGAAGCGAAACTCGACCACTGTATCATCCTGAAAAACCAGGGTTTTGGAAAACGCGCTGCAATACAAACCGGACTAAACTCTGCCAGTGGTGAGATCATTGTTCTCACCGATGCCGATTGCCAGCCGGGCCCAAACTGGATAACTGCGATGACAGCCCCATTTGTAGATCACATGGTGCATTGGGTTTCTGGGCCAGTTGTCACCAACGCTGCGGCTAGCCTGGCCAGTAGATATGATGCCTTGGAATGGCAGGGCTTGCTAGCTCTGACTGGAAGCGGTTTTGCAATTGGTGAACCGGTACTTTCGCAAGGCGCCAACATCGCTTTTCGCAGATCATCCTATGACCTCGTCTCTAGAAAATCTACTCTTCCGAACCGTGCATCTGGAGATGATGTTTTTCTCCTGGCTGAATTTCACAATCAATATCCGGATGGCTGCAAATTTCAATCTGATCAACAGGCATTGGTCTATACCTTGGCTCCCAATTCATGGGCTGAATTGATTGCTCAACGATTGAGATGGACATCCAAATCCAGCTACCTCAACCCCCTTTACGGACAGATACCTTTGGTGCTTACGTTTTGCATGAGTCTTCTCTTCCTGGCAATACCTTTTAGATTTGTTTACGCCAGAGATTCAGTGGTGTGGCTCTTGATCATACCTCTTTTTTGCAAAGTGATTGCTGACTTTCGATTGTTATCCAGCGGATGGAAAATGACTGGAGACAAACCCGGCTGGACAACCTACCTTCTCGCTGTATTGATCCATCCATTGCTGGTTGTATTCTCTGGTCTCGTCGGCCCTGTCCGTAGTAGTTATCTTTGGAAAGGAAGACGTGTCCGATGATCAGTTACAATCTGGAAAATGCGTTAAAGGAGCCAAAACAGGTCACCTCGCTTGTTCTCTACCGGCGATCTCTTTCTGACTGGCCAGAATCTCTGTTCCAGTTTCCAAATCTGGAACATCTTGAATTGGATCAATGTGGGATAACACATCTTGATGAGCGCTTATCCCTGCTTCCTTTGCAAACGCTCAAACTTCCCCGGAATGAGATCACTGCGTTGCCCTCCTGGCTTGGGCGCTTATCGCAGCTGACCCACCTGGACCTCAGCCAGAATCGCATTGCCTCCTGGCCAGAAGAAAGTACACCTCCTTCCCTGGTCACAGCCAATTTATCTGACAATCGATTTCATCGATTACCCGATGATTTATTGACCCAGATTGTCACTCTGGACCTCAATAGAAATCCACTCTCAAGGATGAACTGGCCGATTTTATTGTCCCAGCTTCGCGAATTGCACCTGGATCGATCCCCAGCGGCAGCAACTCAATTACTCAATTGCTCCGCTCCTCAAATGACGAATCTGAGTGTGACCCGATCAAAAATAGTCGCATTGCCGGATGATTGGCTTTCGTATATGCCCAACCTGATCACGCTGAATCTGACCGGAAATGGATTGTCCACTTGGCCGACCATTTGGCCATCTCGCACTTTGCCTTTGGAACGGCTCATTTTGGCAAAAAACCATTTTTCAAGACTCCCCGAAGGATGGGAATGTGCCGCACGTCTCCGGGATTTGGATCTGTCCGGAAATCAGCTCAATACCCTTCCTCATTCATTTGCCAGTCTCAACCAATTGATACGAATCGATCTTTCCGGAAATCCCATACTAGAAATACCCTCAGCATGGGCCGATCTGCCTGGCCTGAAATCGCTCGATATCCGGAAAACCAAAATTGATTCTTTACCTGCTGGGACT
>JAHEAU010000313.1 GCA_024642625.1 Lewinellaceae bacterium | reverse complement strand
TCCCTTCGTTCTGGTGCGGGAAAACTGACCATACATGGTCCCAATCATGGTCAAATGATTGTTCAGATAGGTTTACCAGAAGCAATATTCCATGCAGATCCGCATAACCACATCTGGTCTACCCCACCCGATCTCGCTTCTTTTCAAGCACTTGGCATTGGTTGTGGCATTGGTACTAATACGATGACGCAACAGGCACTCTACAATCTTTTACGAACTGAACCACAACTGCCTCTTGTACTAGATGCAGACGCTATAAATATTCTTGCACTCCATCCTGAATGGTTGAATATCCTCCCGGAAGGGACAATATTAACTCCCCATCCCGGCGAATTTAATCGGTTGACACAAACATCGTTAGATGGGGCTAACCAACTCAAAGCAGCTCAGCATCTCTCCGTCAAGCATAGGATATACATCGTATTGAAGGGTGCCTATACACGGATAATTGACCCTTCTGGTCGTGTCATATTCAACCCCACAGGAAATGCTGGAATGGCAACTGCAGGTAGCGGGGATGTACTGACTGGATTGCTAACTGGACTTTTAGCACAGGGCTATTCAGCTCAGGATGCTATACAGATCGGTGTCTATCTCCATGGCTTAGCGGGTGATCTTGCGGCTGAGCAAAGTGGATCAAAAGAGTCATTGTTGGCTAGTGACCTGATCGCACATTTTGGAATGGCATTCAAACAAGTCCATAACTCCATTGTGATATGAAGCGGGTTGTTGTCCTGACAGGTGCCGGAATGAGTGCTGAAAGTGGCATTTCTACCTTTCGTGATGCGGGTGGTTTATGGGAAGGCCACGATGTGATGGAAGTCGCTTCACCGGAAGGATGGAACCGGAATTCTAAATTGGTCCTTGATTTTTACAACAAGAGACGTCGACAATTGAAGGAAGTGGTACCCAATCAGGCACATCTTGCATTAGTCGACTTGGAGGAACTATATGATGTACAGATCGTCACCCAGAATGTAGATGATCTGCACGAGCGAGCAGGAAGTCAATCTGTCCTTCATTTACATGGTGAATTGAGGAAGGTTAGATCTTTGGGTCCGGACAACACGGTTTATCCCTGGTCAGATGATCTGGATGCACATCATCGATGTGAAAATGGTTATCCCATGCGACCACATATCGTTTGGTTTGGTGAACTCGTTCCAGCCATGGATCAAGCAAGCCAGATAATCAGAACCGCTGATTTGGTCATGATCATTGGGACATCTTTACAAGTATATCCAGCAGCAGGATTGCTTTGGGATGCACCGATAGGCGCACCGGTTTATTATATCGATCCACATCCTGCTTCCACCTCACATTTTGGCAGACGGGATATTCATATTCATCCTGTGGCGGCTACGCTTGGCGTTCCGCCGATTGTGGCAGAACTGCTCCAAAAAAAATAGGTGGCTCCAGTTGTACCTGATAGCCACCTAAGGGAAAACAGAGGAATCAGAAAAGCACTGATCAGCCTGAACACATGATACAACCTGGATCATCCAGGCTGCAAGCCTTGATCTCGGGCTCTTGATCTGTAGAATCCAACCGTTGCTGCAGTGATTCGCCAGATACCTGGTCTACTTGGCCAGTTGAAGCTTGCTGTCGTTGGTGTTTCTCATCCAGTGTGAACTTGATGGGGTCAACAGCGGCTTTGGTACGCAAGTAATACATGCCTGTTTTCAAGCCTTTTTGCCAGGCGTAAAAATGCATAGAAGACAGTTTTCCAAAATTTGGATTTTCAACAAAGAGGTTCAGACTTTGGCTTTGACAGATATAGGCACCCCGATCAGCAGCCATATCAATAATCGCCTTCATACTGATCTCCCACGTTGTCTTATAGAGGTCTTTGATTTGCTCCGGTATTTCCGGGATATCGATAATAGAACCATTAGAAGCCATCAGTTTCTGTCGCATATCATCATTCCAGAGTTCCAGTCCAATGAGATCCTTCAATAAATGACGGTTGACAACGATATACTCTCCAGAAAGAGTACGGCGGGAATAGATATTCGACGTATACGGTTCGAAACATTCATTATTCCCCAAAATCTGAGAGGTAGATGCTGTTGGCATGGGGGCAAGGAGAAGGCTGTTCCTCAAGCCATTGGTGATGATCTCTTGCTTGAGACTATCCCAATCATATCGGTTGGAAGGGTTTACGCCCCATAAATCAAACTGTAGCTTCCCCTCACTAGCGGGTGAACCATTGAACGAAGAATATGCCCCATGAACTTTAGCTAACTCACAGGATTCTGAAACAGCGGCATGGTAAATTGTCTCAAAAATATCCCGATTGAGCTGCCGTGATTCTTTACTGTCAAAAGGAAAACGCATCAATAAAAAAGCATCAGCTAAACCCTGAACTCCGATACCAATGGGTCGGTGGCGCATATTACTGTTTCGCGCCTCATCAATCGGATAATAGTTGATATCAATAATCTTGTTCAGGTTACGGGTCAATACGCGAGTGATCTGACCAAGAGCCTCGAAGTCAAAGGTCTTGTCTTCACGAACGAATTTGGGTAAGGAGATGGAACCAAGATTACAGACAGCTACTTCATCCTTGGAAGTGTATTCAAGGATCTCCGTACACAGATTTGAAGACCGAATCGTGCCCAGATTCTTCTGATTTGACTTTTTATTCGCTGCGTCCTTATAGAGGATATACGGCGTACCTGTCTCAATTTGTGATTCCAGGATAGCAAACCAGAGATCTTGGGCCTTAATAGTTTTTCTTGCCTTCCCTTCTGCTTCATATTGATGATACAGGGCTTCAAATTCGCCACCGTAGGTGTCACACAAACCGGGTGCTTCATTTGGGCAGAAGAGCGACCAATCCCCATTCTCCTTTACACGTTCCATGAAGAGGTCAGAAATCCACATGGCATAAAAAAGATCACGGGCTCGGGCTTCCTCCTTTCCATGGTTCTTCTTCAGATCCAGGAAGTCAAAGATATCTGCATGCCAAGGTTCGAGATAGATAGCAAAAGCACCTTTCCGTTTTCCCCCGCCTTGATCGACATAACGAGCCGTATCATTAAAGACCTTCAGCATTGGAATGACACCATTGGATGTACCTCCTGTGCCGCGTATGTAGCTTCCGGTTGCACGCACATTGTGAATGCTTAAACCAATCCCGCCAGCAGACTGGCTGATTTTCGCGCAGCGGGCCAAAGTTTCAAATATCCCACTGATACTATCATCTGTCATGGACAACAGAAAGCAGGAACTCAATTGTGGTTTTGGTGTACCGGCATTAAAGAGTGTCGGTGTAGCGTGGATAAACCACTTCTCCGACATGAGTCGGTATGTCTCGATAGCACCTTCTATATCCTCACCGTGGATACCTACGGCTGTCCGCATCAACAAGTGTTGTGGACGCTCGACCACCCGATTATTCATTCTCAGCAAATACGATCGTTCCAGGGTTTTGAATCCGAAATAATCAAAGTCATAATCCCGATCGAAAATGAGTGCTGAATCCAAGCGATCCTTATGCTTTTGAACAATCTTATACGTGTCATCACCGATCAGGCCCGCTGATTGGCCAGTCTTTGGATCAATATA
>JAHEAU010000312.1 GCA_024642625.1 Lewinellaceae bacterium | reverse complement strand
GATGACATCGGTGCAATTTGGGTGACTTGTGCTTATGATAGCGGAAATTCGAAGTCGGAAATGGGAAGGCGGAAGTGCGAAGTCTGAAAGCGGAAATGACAAAGAGAAGTAGAGACGAAGGGAAGCCAATCTGAGGAATGTGGGATCAGGAACATCTTCACGCCGTGACGGGCGGGATGAATAGAAACCGTAACCTTGAAATCTGGCAATCAAAGTAAAATTGGATGTAGGACTTTGGGACAAAAGAAACTCTGTGTAACTCCGTGGCCTCTGTGGTGAAGATGAAGGCGAAAATCGGAAATCGAAAAGTACATTTGAGACCATAATCAACAGGTATGCCCTCATCGGTGATCATTATTGGCGGAGGAGTCGTTGGGCTGAATAGTGCCTGGTATCTGCACCGTGCAGGTTATCAAGTGACGGTCCTGGATCAGGGGGATATGCTATCATCATGTTCGACGGGGAATGCAGGGTATATCTGTCCGAGCCATGTCGTGCCTCTGTCCGCCCCGGGCATGGTCGCAAAGGGGTTGAAAATGATGCTGGATCCCAAAGCACCTTTTTATATCCGACCCCGGATGAATGCCGAGCTCTGGCGATGGACCTGGCTATTCATGCGCCATGCCAATCACCGACATCTCATGTCTTCTCGGGAGGCGCTGGCAGGGCTGAGTCTGATGAGTCAGCTTGCCCGTGAAGAGATTGGGTTAATCACCGGAATCCAGGCAGATTATGCCCGAAATGGATTGTTGATGGCCTGTCAAACAAAAGGTCATCTGGCTCAGGAAGTTGCCGAATCAGAACATGCAGTGGCTGTAGGTATGGATGTCCAGATCCTCAGTTCCAATGACATTCGAGCACTGGATCCGGCTTTGGAAATGGACCTGGTAGGTGGCGTGCTGTATCCTGGTGATACCCATATCCATCCGGGAAAATGGATGGCAGGTTTGCGGGAAGCACTCCTTGCAGGAGGGGTGCAGATCATTCCAAATACCACAGTGACCGGTCTTCAAAAGAGGGGAAATCAAATTGTCGGTGTAGAAACATCGTCTGGTGAAATGGAGGCTGATGAAGTCGTCTTGTGCGGAGGTGCCTGGTCGGGGGAGCTGTTGAAAAAACAGGGTTTCAGGCTGCCGATACAAGGGGCAAAGGGCTATAGTTTTACGTTGGACAACCCACCCGTTTTGCCAAAATTCCCATTCATCCTGGCAGATCATAAAGTGGCTGTTACGCCGATGGGCAATCAACTGCGATTTGCGGGTACATTGGAACTGGCAGGTCTCGACCCGAGCTTGAATCAGCAACGGTTGGATCGTATTCTCGAGGTGGTGATGCAGCGTATTCCCGCATATCGAGACTATGATTTTTCCGGTATCAAGCCCTGGGCTGGCTTTCGTCCTTGTTCGCCGGACGGTCTGCCGTACATCGGTCGATGGCCGGGTTTGGCTGGATTGACCATCGCCACCGGGCATGCCATGCTCGGGATGACCCTGGGAGCCGGAACGGGGCAGTTGGTATCCGATATTCTCACCGGATCAGAGCCGCGATTGTCACTAGCACCTTTTCGACCTGACCGGTTTCAATAATCCCGTTTTCTCAAGGTTTCAATGTTTATTTGTCATTTGTGAGTATGGCTCGGATTCTTGCTTTTGCGTTACAAATCTCCACCTCTCTGCCTGGTCAGATGATCTCTGGAGTGAGCAATTCTTCAACCCCTTCAGGGTTGATGTGGCTGTGGAAGAGTACCCCGGGTTGCACCCGGGGCTATTATCTTGAACCCCTTCAGGGTTCAGCTTTGAATACAAGAACGAATAAACCCATAACCGAATAAACCTTTCCCAACCTCCTTCACTCATAGCCTACCGCTATGGCCAATATACCCGTCAAAGCAATTAAAAAAATTCCTTCGGAGATGATATGCGACCCATCCTGGGTCGATTATTAAATGGACTATTTTTTTCTACAGACGTGTGACCCCTCCGGGGTCATCTAGGAGCATGGCAGCTTTCTTCATAATCTCCCTCTATAACTCCATAACTCCTCAACTCCATAACTAATATAGCCCTGGTTTGGCGACGGATAGAGGTTGTAGTATAAACGAATAAACCCTCTCCATAACTCCAAACTCCTCAACTACTTACGCTCCAGCCTCATCCACAAGTTTGAACCCGACGCCATGGATATTTTCAATGGACAATGACGGATCCGCCCGCAGATATTTTCGCAAACGGGAGATGAATACATCCAGACTGCGCCCGAGGAAATAGTCGTCCTCTCCCCAGATCTCTTTAAGAATGTCGCCACGTTTAAGGACCCCATTTTTTTGGACAACCAGATAGCGAAGCAAGTCGGCCTCACGTTGTGTCATAGTACTCTTTTCCTCACCGTCAATCAGCAAGAGGTTGCGATAGTCAAGCACCAGTTTGCCAACTGCATACACATCCTTGATCTCCTTGGGCTTGAACAGTTTTTTTCGTTTGAGAAAGACTTCAACCCGAAGGATCAGTTCTTCTATGCTGTACGGCTTGGTTATATAGTCATCACCACCAAGCTTGAGCCCGTGAATCCGATCCTCCTTGAGTGATTTTGCGGTCAAGAAAAGAATGGGTACATCAGCATCCACTTTGCGGACTTCTTCAGCAATGGTGAATCCGTCGACACCAGGTAGCATGACATCCAGGATCATTAGGTCGAACACCTTTTTGGTGGCGTCTTTCAATGCCTTTTTCCCATCAGCATGATGAGTAACGGTGTAGCCTTGTAATTCGAGATTGTCCTTCGTGACAAAACTGAGACTTTCGTCATCTTCAACATATAAAATATGTGGGTTATCCTGACTCATATCACGGGGATTTGAATGGTAATCTGGGTAAACTTATCGACTTCACTGTGCAAACTGATATCCCAGCCATGGGCAACACATATGCTTTTGACATAATACAGACCCAGGCCAAAGCCTTTCACATTATGAACATTTCCAGTAGAAACACGAAAGAACTTGCCAAAAACCCTGCCTTGGTCCTCCTTGGGAATACCAATTCCTTCATCCCGGATAATGATTTGCAACGCATTGGCCACATTCCGTGTCGTGATTCGGATATGTGGAACCTCCTTGCTGTATTTGATGGCATTGTCCAGCAGATTATTGATGACATTCTGCAGGTGAAGGGGATCGGCATGAATCCTGGTATGTTGGGCCTGAAACTGGGTCTCCATTGTGCCGCCAAGTTCCTGGACTTTAACCTGGACACCGGGGACAACAGCCTCCAATACTTCATGTAAATCAAGAGGTTCCTGTTTGATCTGGAAGGAGCCCTTTTCGATCCTGGCAAGTTGGAGTACCTTTTCGACCTGATCGTTGAGTCGTTGATTTTGCTCTCTGATAATCGATGCATACCGGCTCAAGCGGTTATCCTGACTGATGGTTGGATCCTTCATGAGGACCTCAGAGCTGATCCGGATGGTCGATATCGGTGTTTTAAACTCATGAGTCATGTTATTGATAAAATCCTTCTGGAGCTCGGACAACCTTTTTTGCTGCAGGATGATATAAAGTGAATAGAGGAAGAACA
>JAHEAU010000080.1 GCA_024642625.1 Lewinellaceae bacterium | reverse complement strand
CCTTTGTTCCTGATTCCAAGTTTCTCCCCGACCCCGTGTACTCGGGGGGGAATTCCTCATTCCTGATCCCTGACCCTTCGAAATAACCCAATAACGCAATGCCGGTGTATGGTCAGAAATACGGATGTTATGAAAATTGTAGAACGTAGAATGTAAAACATAGAAAACAGGCGGGCGCATTCCGCCCCTTCCGCCTTCATCTTCGGCCCTCAGCCCTCGGTCCTCGGCCCTGATCCCTCGAAATAACGCAATAACCCAATAACGCAATAACCCAATAACGAAATAACCCAATAACCCTCCCTTGCACCTGACCGATTAAACAAGCATCCACATGTTGTTGTTATGCCGTCTATGAAAAACAAATCCATCACACATTTCTACCGGGTAGATCAGCCACACATGGTGGGAGACGGCTTCCGCGTCAAGGGATATTTGCCAGGACCACACAATCTGCAACAGGAGGCGAGTCCATTCTACCTTTTGGACTATAACTCTGCACATTATTTTCAGTCTACAGAATCACCGCGTGGTGTTGGAGTACATCCACATAAAGGATTTGAAACCGTAACCATTGTGTTTGAAGGAGAACTGGCTCATGCCGATTCTACAGGGAGCAGCGGCACCATCGGAAAAGACGAAGTGCAGTGGATGACTGCTGGATCGGGCGTGTTGCATAAGGAATTTCAAACACCCGAATTCTCGAAGGAAGGGGGTGTACAGCATATGTTGCAATTGTGGGTGAATTTGCCTGCAAAACACAAACATCATACCCCTAGATACCAGACACTCACCCGAGAAAATATCCCTGTGGTCCAGTTGGATGAGAAAGGTAGTATGGTTCGAGTTATAGGTGGTGAATTCATGGGAATAAAAGGAGCAGCAGAGACCCTGAGTCCGTTGAGTCTGCTTGATATTCAACTCGTCCCAGGATCAGCGACTGTCATTCCGGTTCCTGCAGGATGGAACAGTTTACTCCTGCAAGTTGATGGCCAAGCCAGTATACAGGATAGTCGACCGATGGTTGAAGGGGATATGGCTGTAATGGGCAATGAAGAGGGTCAAATTCACATAGCGACTTCTGAAAATGTTGCACGGTTTATCCTGATGATGGGCCAGCCGCTAAATGAGCCGATTGTCGCCTATGGTCCATTCCTGATGAATACACAACAGGAGATTGTTGACGCAATCCAGGAGTTTCAGAATGGAACATTTGGGTACCTGGAATAAGACATTAAATTTTAGTTACCATTTTGATCAGTCACTATCAGTATTTTGAAAATCGGCCAATTCCATTACAAAATCAAAAGCATCTGACTGGATCTGAATACTGGCAAGAATTGCTTGACTTTGGACGATTTCACGCCCTTGGTCTCTCCCGGTTTGATTCAATGAACCCCCTCGCTCATTGAAATATACAGTGCTATTATTTGCAACACCTTCATCCTTCAGGTGTTAACCCAAATACATACTTGGAAGAATAAGGGATTTTGTGTAACTTACAAACATGAATTGGGCTCATTCTTTGCTTTTGATCCTTTTCGCATCTACGTATAATTCAGTATTGTACGGACAAGTTGATTTTTGCTCAAAACTGAATCAACCCGGCTTGATTTTTTGTGATGATTTTGAAAGTTCCGATCCCTTGTCCGACCGTTATTTTGAAGTCAATGATAATGGCGGTGAGTTTGGACAAGCGATTGATGTCGGTCGAGAAGGAAGCATGGGTATCCATGGAACCTGGCAGGCTGGTGAAGTAAATGCTGGGGGACTCCTGAAATCATTTGGTCGGACCCCTTCTAATTATATCGGCAAGCATGCTTCCATGCCCGATAGTACATTTATGGAAATCTACTGGAAGCTGGATGTTCGGCACCAGGAAGGCTGGCAGGGCAATGGACCAGCAAAGTTGTGCAGGGCCCTCACCTTGGCGAATGCCAATTGGGCAACCGGTGCCATGGCACATCTCTGGACTGGTGGACCGAATGATCAATACCTCGGTATGGATCCGGCCAGCGGGATCGATGCAGATGGCAATCTCGTATCGACCAAATACAACGACTTCGCTAATTTGCGTTGGTTGGGATGGAAGTATGGCATTACACCCATGTTTGCAGACCAGGAAGCTGGAAAGTGGTTTTGTGTGGAGGGGCACATCAAATTGAATACCCCGGGTGAAACGGATGGCATCTTCGAGTTCTGGATTAATGACACTTTGCAAAAGGGCAATTATAATCTAAACTGGCACGGGGATTGGAATGCAAATCCGGATAATTATGGCATAAATGCTCTTTTTATTAATAATTACTGGAATGCTGGATCCCCTGTGGAACAGCAGCGGTATTTTGATAATGTGGTCATCGCCACACAGCGTATTGGTTGCCCATTAGTAAGTACAAGTGTCTTATCTGAAACCTTTGCAAAAGGATCAATCATTGTCAATCAATACGGGTTTGAATGGGACATACCTCAAGGCTTGAAAGGATATATTCTGTTGTATTCGTTATTAGGTCAAGTTGTGCAATCAATTGAGGTAAATAACATTGGATTCTGCCCATTCACGCCAGAGGTTTCTTCCGGTTTGTGGTTTTACAGCCTTCGCTTGTCCAATGGCACCATGAACAGTGGGACCGTCATGGTCCCTTGATTTAGGCTGTAGATTTTCTTTCGTCAATTCTTGTATTTCGGTAGGAAAGATGATTCAGGTAGTTCATTGCCTATAGGATGACATCATTGGATTTGGATTTAACCAATGTGATACCTGAAATCAATCAATCCATACGGTGGAATTATATATCAAACTGATTTCCAAAAGGCTTGAGAACTACGTATCTTTCAACGATGGAGTCATATGCACAAGTATTGGTGATCGCTATTCCATTTTTTATGGTGCTTATCGGGATAGAGGCAATTGCAGCTTGGAAACTGGGAGTGCATGTCAATAGAGGAGAAGACATGATTTCCAGTCTCAGTTCCGGCATCACCAATGTAGTCAAGGATGTGCTTGGACTAACAGTAGTCATTGTGAGCTATGCTTGGTTGGTGGATCATATTTCGCTGGTGACAATCCAGGATAGCTGGCTGGTTTACCTCGTCGCATTTATCGTTCTGGACTTTGCTGGGTATTGGATGCATCGGTTGGAACACAGGATCAATCTTTTCTGGAACCGGCATATTATTCATCACAGTAGTGAGGAATTTAATTTATCATGTGCTTTGCGGCAGAGTATTTCAAATGTTACTTCGTTTATTGCTTTGTTTATGGTCCCTGCTGCTTTAGTAGGGGTGCCAGCGCAAGTCATCGGATTTATTGCTCCAATCCATTTGTTTGCTCAGTTCTGGTATCATACGCGCCTGATCAACAAGATGGGTGTATTGGAATCCATTCTCGTCACGCCAAGCCATCATCGCGTGCATCATGCGATGAATGCGCCATATCTGGACAGAAATTATGGCCAGATTTTGATTATTTGGGACAAATTATTTGGCACATTCCAGCCCGAACTAGATGTTGACCCACCCGTCTATGGTGTCAAGCGGCCGGTACAAACCTGGAATCCTATCTTGATCAATCTTCAACATGTTTGGCAATTGGTAAAGGATGCATGGCGGACAAAAAGTCGATGGGATAAATTGCGTATCTGGTTTATGCCCACGGGTTGGCGACCTACTGATGTATCGCAACTATATCCTGTTCCCGAAATAAATGATTTTAGTCAATTTCAGAAATACGACAGTCAGCCGGGAAGGGCATTGTTGGCCTGGGCATGGGCGCAGTTGGTCGTCACGTTGTTGCTGATGTTTTGGTTTTTCCTGCATATTGGTGATTTCTCGATGCAAGAGATTTTTGCTGTTGGATTTTTTCTTTTTATCAGTGTGTATAGTTACACAAACGCATTGGATCGGAGTGAGTCAGCTGTTCTTGTTGAATTTGTCCGTTTTGTCTTTTCCTGGATAATTTTATATGGATCTAAAGATGTGTTTATTGGAGTTGATTCGGAATATTCATTCCTCAAAACAGGACTGATAGTGTGGATTTTCTTTTCGTTTTTATTTCTGTGGATCACCAGGAAAGAAGCCTTGCAGGCTGGATCAAAGAAAATGGCAAATAATTAAAATCATAAGTTAATTTCTAAATGTTTCAAATATCTTCTTATTGTAATAGAATTTACTCAGTGGGCCAAGCTCTTTTGAAAGACCCGCATTTTGACTGATTCAGAAAAATTTTTGTGTCATGGTAAAGCCCCAATTGCACTAGGTATAATTTCATAGTCAGAAGAAATGTCAAATTCTGATTTTGACGAAATAACGAAATAACGAAATAACGAAATAACGAAATAACGAAATACTTTCTCCTCAACTCCTCAACTCCTCAACTCCTCAACTCCTCAACTCCCCAACTCCCCCACTGGGGTAGGATAGATTTCTTCATAGTCCATCACCTTCATCGTTGTCACTCTGCGGTTGATGTCTTTTCGTTGAATGTCTTTTGGATTAGCCAATCCGGATGCTGCCGTCATCTCCACCAAGCTCTTGATGGTTTCTTTGTGGAAATTGTACACACGTACAGATTTGTCAGCTGGATCCAGACCGCGAATCAAGCGTTTGTCTTGGGTTGCCACACCGACTGGGCATGTATTTTTATTACATTCCAATGCTTGAATACAGCCCAAGGCGAGCATCATTCCACGTGCACTGGCGCAGAGGTCGGCACCAATGGCCAGGGCTCGGGCCACATGGAAGCCAGTAAATATTTTTCCGGCAGCAATGATTTTTATGTCTTTTCGCAATCCCATTTTCAACAACGTGTCATGGACGAAAACAAGCCCGTCTCGCAGTGGCATCCCCATTGAATTTGAGAATTCTACGGGAGCGGCACCGGTCCCACCTTCCCCTCCATCTATCGTAATAAAGTCCGGTTGAATACCAGTGTCTTTCATTGCCTGGCAGATTGCAATAAACTCTTCCAATTTCCCTATGCAAAGTTTAAATCCAATTGGCTTTCCTCCGCTCAACTCGCGAAACTGTTGAATAAATTGCATGAAAGTGAAGGGGTCATGAAAGGCGGAATGGCTTGGTGGAGAAAGGACATCTACTCCCTGGGTTACGCCTCGTATTGATGCAATCTCCTTGGTATTTTTTACACCTGGCAAAATGCCACCATGTCCGGGTTTGGCTCCTTGTGACAATTTGATTTCGATCATTTTGACCTGAGGCAGAGTTGCATTGACTCGAAATTTGTCTGGGTCAAATTTCCCATCCGCCGTCCGACATCCGAAATAGCCTGTGCCCACCTGCCAGACCAAATCACCTCCCGGCTCAAGATGAAAGGGGCTGATTCCCCCTTCTCCGGTATTATGGGCAAAACCGCCCAGTTTCGCTCCGGCGTTCAAAGCGAGAATGGCGTGGTTGCTCAGCGACCCATAGCTCATCGCCGATACATTTAATAGACTGGAAGAGTAGGGCTGTTTGCAAGCGGGGCCTCCGATTGTAACCCTGGGGTCCATTTCATGTTCACCAGCATGCCGTGCATAAATGGAATGTTCGAGCCACTCATACCCGCTACGGTAAACATTCATCTGCGTACCAAATGGAGTAGTGTCATTCGATTTTTTTGCACGCTGGTAAATCAGTGTGCGAAAAATGCGATTGATTGGACGGCCTTCCGTGTCCGTCTCAACAAAGTACTGCATGATCTCGGGACGAAACGATTCAAGAAGATAGCGCAAGCGTCCAACAACCGGAAAATTGCGTTTGATGGTATGCTTCCTTTGGAAGATATCCTGGTAACCCATAATGATCAATGGACCCACCACGAGGAAGGTCCAGAGTATCGGTTGGACATATCTGCTGGCCAGAATGATGATGCCTGGAAGGAGAATCGACAGAAAAATGAAAAGTTGACGGACCTTCATAGGTGAAACGCATTTGTGACTGGTGAAGATAGTGATGGACACTTGAGATTATAACTACCCAGTGCGCCTGGATCAGTCTAGTAGTAAGTCTGTTCAGTTGCCAGAAGGAAGCAATTCAACATCGTCGATCGGTCTGGTATTTGACTGAAAATTGATTTTTTTTTGACCCGGCCTTGCTTCAGATAAATATTCATTGTACATTTGAGTCTTATTAGTCTTAATTAAGGGTGTGAAACATTTGGCGTGGGCAAGCTCTATTTCATCGGCTTGCCCACGCCCAGATTTGAATACCATCCTCCATCCCGAACTGATGACCAGATGCTTGAATCTGGCTAATCTCGCTATTTGATTGTTGTTCATTAAAGCATAATGAGTAACGGCAAATTATACGTTTAATTTTAAATAAGACAAAATTGTCTTAATATAATTATTTTACCTCTTTACGTGCATCATTTATCTCCATTTTTTATGAACAAAACATGACACCATGAACAGGTTGACCACACAGATGCTATTTTTATTTGGCTTCATGCTCCTCAGTACACTAGTTAGTGGACAGGGGTATCGTACCATGGACGGATTTAACAATAATTTGATTTATAAATCCTGGGGAGCGGCCGGTGAAAATCAATTAACATTGAGTACTGTTGCATATGCAGATGGTATTTCTTCTCCTGCAGGTCCTGATCGACCGAATGCACGCGCGATCAGCAACCAATTGTTTATGCAAAATACTCTGGCAAACGATCCGATTGGACTAAGTGCGTATTGTTGGGGTTGGGGCCAGTTCATTGATCATGATATCACTTTGGTGAAAGATAATAACAGTGAGTTTTTAAGTATCCCTGTTCCGAAAGGAGATGCTTTTTTTGATCCACAGGGAACAGGGGCACAAATAATTCCTATGGCTCGATCAGAATCGGATCCAGCGACAGGTACTGGTATTGGAAATCCGCGAAGGCATGTCAATTCGATCACTTCTTTTATTGATGCTTCCACGGTTTATGGTTCAGAGGATGACCGTGCTGCTTGGCTGCGAACTTTTTCAGGTGGTCGATTGAAAATGTCTGCGGGTAAATTGTTGCCCTGGAACACGACCACCGGAGAATATGGCGCACCAGTTGATCCGTCAAGTCCGGGTATGGCCATGCCCCTTCCCAATGTGAAAAAGTGGTTTGTATCCGGCGATATTCGAGCCAATGAAAATCCATTTCTGACCTCTTTGCATACATTGTTTGTTCGTGAACACAATCGCTTATGTGCTGAGTTGGAAGTAAAAAATCCGACTTGGAATGATGAAAAAATATACCAGCATGCTCGCCGATTAGTAATCGCTCAAGTGCAGCAGATTGTGTATGGGGAGTGGTTGCCCGCTTTAGGTATGGAGGTGCCAGCTTATGCAGTTTATGATCCATTTACCAATCCCGGGATCATGAATGAGTTTTCTGCTGCAGCATATCGCTATGGTCATACAACGATCAATAGTCTGATGGTGCGTATGAATAATGACGGGTATTATATCGCTCAAGGAGATCTCTTGCTTCGGGATGCGTTTTTTAATCCGACAGCTATTCCGGACGTAGATGGGATTGAGCCCTATCTGATCGGGATGGCCACAGCGGTCCAACAGAATTTTGATTGTAAAATCATAGACGATCTTCGCAACTTCCTGTTTGGAAAGCCCGGTGCAGGAGGAATGGACCTGGGGGCTATCAATATTGCCAGAGGACGCGAGCGAGGCTTGGCGGATTACAATACAATTCGGTCGGATTTTGGTTTGCAACCATTTACCAGTTTTTCGGAGTTTAGCGGAGACCCATTAATGAATCAGACACTGGAATTTGTCTATGGATCTATCGATAAGGTTGACCCTTATGTCGGCATGTTGGCGGAAGATCATATGCCCAATGCCTTGTTTGGAAGTATGGCAATGACAATCGTAAAGAAGCAGTTTATGGCATTGCGTGATGGTGATCGCTATTTTTTTGAAAATGATATTGAAATTTCTGAAGAGGAGAAAACATGGATTCGAAACGTGCGTCTGGCAGATGTGATCAAAAGAAATGCGGACGTTACGATCATACATGATGATATTTTCATTGCGAAACCACTGGTTTCAAGCCATCAATGGACGGCAGACCAACAAATAGACTTTGCCTTATACCCAAACCCTGTCAAGGATAAAGTGGTCTTGAGGGTGCCAGCAGATGATCACCATATTGCGGTGATTCGAATCACCAATAGTGCCGGACAAGAGGTCCTTCAACGGCAAGCTGGCATGTCACAGGGAAATAACACTTTGACCCTTTCCTTGCCTTTTGATTGGCCAGTTGGTGTTTATCAATTGAGTGTTCAAGGAAATGATCGAATTGGGATCAAAAGTTTTGTCAAGGTCGAATAGGTCGACAGTTTCCGTACAATGGATCGGGAGCACAAGAGGTGGGATGGTTCGAGTGGTCGTTGGTTGTCAACTTTTTCAGGTAAATACCAGAAGACAAATGATGTCTCGGACCATTCCCAATTTTTATTTGAATTTCATTTGGATGTTCGACTTCAAGTATATTTACCAAAGTCCATCAAATGAGAAGAACCGATTATGAAAGTTTTATCTAATGCAAGTAATTATGGGCTTCGAGCCTTGCTGTATATCGTGTCACGTCGTGGACGAGGAGAAACCTATATTTCATTAGGAGAGATCTCTGAAGAATTGGATATTTCCTTTCATTTCCTGACCAAGACCATGCAGCTCCTGACGCAGGGAGAAATTTTAGTCTCATATCGTGGCCCCAATGGGGGTATCGCACTGAAGCGCCCCGCTGAAGAGATTATGCTTATTGAAGTGGTCAAGATTCTTGAAGGTGAAGACTTTTTTGACACATGTATGCTCGGTTTGGAAGGATGTGATGATTGTAACCCTTGCCCTGTTCATCATTTATGGCGGGAGATTAAAGGAAAGGTCAAACATGACTTCGAAACGACATCCCTGGCGATGATGGGCAAACGGATTAATGAGAAGAATCTTCGCCTTATTCCCTGAAAATCAAGTAAAAACAAATAGGAAAGTGGAGATTTGGCATCTTGTTTGATATATAAAGATAAAATAGTCTTAAATATGAAAATTGTATCCAAAGTCAATAACCTTTGATTATGCAAAATGAAAACGCCAATAGCGATGCAGCTGGCAAAGGCATCAGTTACTTTATGAATACTGCCAACTGGTGGAAGCCTCTATTGTTTATTCTGGTAATCAGTGTGGCCGGTGTCGGGATGATCGGTTATCAGACATACTTCGAAGCGCCGCCGATGTCTGGATTCATCTCCGAAAATGGTCTGCCGGTAATCACTCGACAGGAAATCATTGATGGCCAGAAAGTATTCCATAAATATGCGCTGATGGAATATGGCAGTTTTTTTGGCGATGGGGCTCAACGCGGTCCGGATTATACGGCGGAGGCACTCCACCTGATGACCGTTAACATGAATGCCTATTATATTGACGAATTTACTCGCGTAACTGGTCGGCCTCCTACAGACATGGAGCAACGCATCATCGCAGAAGATGTCAAAGCCGAATTAAAAAAGAACGGATTTGATAAATCAACTGATTATGTGACCCTTTCCACGGCTCAGAGCTCTGCCTGGGATGGAGTCAGGACCTATTATCTGGACAGGTTTTTACAGCGAGACAATCACGAAGGGTTTCCGTATCCTGGATATATCACCAATGAGAAGGAGTTGTCGGATTTGAGTGCGTTTTTTTATTGGGGCGCATGGGTCTGCGTTGTTGAGCGACCCGGTAATAACTTTAGCTACACACACAACTGGCCATTTGATCCTGAAGCAGGTAATACACCGACCTCTCCAGTCATTCTATGGACCGTTTTAGGGCTCTTGGGATTTGTATTGGGCTGTGGAATCGTTCTCTATTTTATTGGTCAGTACAATCAGTTGCCAAATAAATACTTCAAGCCACCTTCACGCGATCTGCTCGATGAAGAGAAGGTGACTGCATTCGTACCAACACCTACACAGCGTGCATCTTTCAAATTCTTTTTTGTTGCTGCATTGTTATTTGCGATCCAGGTTATGAGTGGGATTATCACCATCAATGACTTTGTCAATTTCCTCGGTTTTTTTGGCATCCATCCATCTCCTGAGTTTCCAGTTACAGTGGCTCGAAGTTGGCATCTTATGCTGGCGTTATACTGGATCACTGCATGTTGGGTTGCTTCTTCCATTTTTATTTTACCCATTCTCGCAAAACAGGAAATCAAAGGTCAATTACGGTTGATTAATATATTATTCGTTCTTGTATTTATTTTGGTAGGTGGTTCCCTGGTAGGTATGGTTTTGGGGCCAAAAGGGCTCATGGGTGACTGGTGGTATTTATTAGGACATCAGGGTTGGGAATTTGTTGATTTTGGCAAATTATATCAGGCCTTGTTGATGGTTATTTTTGTTTTGTGGGGCATTATCGTTTATCGTGGTGTCCGTCCTGCATTTATTAAAGGCCAGCCCTGGAATCTGCCAAACTGGATCATTTATTCCGTTGTCGGTATTCCACTTTTATTTATTTCCGGGTTTGTTGCTACACCAGAAACCAATTTTGTCATTGCTGACTTCTGGAGATGGATGGTTATCCATATGTGGGTGGAAGCATTTTTCGAGGTATTTATTACGGTAATCGTAAGTTATTTATTGGTGTTGATGGGGCTGGTGAGCCGCCAGGCTGCAGTGCGTGTCATTTATATTGCCACGCTATTATTTCTGGGAACTGGCTTATTGGGTATCTCCCATAATTTCTACTGGAATGCCAAACCTGTGGCTACGATGGCTTTGGGAAGCATATTTTCCACGTTGCAGTTTGTTCCCCTGATTTTATTGACAGTAGAGGCCTGGCGTTTCAAGAACATGCCGAAAATTGCGATCAATGGTGTGGAGAAAAAGGACCTGGGCAATTTTGGTTTTCCAGAGGTTTTTCTATTTCTGGTGGCTGTCAATTTCTGGAATTTCTTTGGCGCTGGTGTCATGGGTATCATTATCAATCTCCCATTGATGAATTATTATGAACATGGCACGTATCTGACCATCAATCATGCCCATGCTGCTCTGATGGGTGTGTATGGAAATATTTCCATTGCTGCCATGCTATTTGCAACACGACTATTATTAAAAGATGGAGCATGGAGTAAGCGCTTGGTTATGACGTCTTTTTGGGCGATAAATATCGGTCTGATGTTGATGGTGGCACTCGATTTGTTTCCGGCCGGCGCCATCCAATTCAAAGTCGTTGTGGAAAAAGGGTTGTGGTATGCCCGTTCTCATGAATTTATCGGCGTGGGCATATTCGAAACACTGACCTGGATGCGAGGGATTGGCGCCAGCGTTTTCTTCTTTTTCGGAGTCCTGCCATTAACCTGGTTTGTAGCCACGCGTGCCAGGTCATTAAAGGCTGCGACACATATCGTTTCTCCAATGGAGGATGAAGATCCCAGACATTCCCAGCACGAAGAAGAATAATCAAGTAAGAACAATTGAATTGATCCTTCTGAAATTCTAGTAAAATTAATTATCGAACTAAATTAAATTATATCCCATGAAAGTTGCAATTATCGGTAATGGTATCCTGGGAAATCTTGGGGCCATGTATTTGCAGAAAAAATTTGCAGGCAAACTGGACATTTGTTTAATCGGTCCGGACAGCAGGGAAGGCCTTCCTGTTGTCGGTGAATCAATAATCGAAATTACCACAATGTTCCTTGAGGAGGAATTGGGGATGGCGGATTATTTGCGTAAAAGTCACTTGCCCAAATATGCACTCACATATTATTTCAAAATGGATCCGGATGATCCCACAGATCGGACGTATGCGGTGCATTGTAATGAACGCGGTCCTGATGATCTGCGTAAATTGGATGGCTGGGATGGCCCGATGGACAACCCGCCATCCTGGTTGATTAACAGGGAGGTATTTGATCGGGATATTCGGGAGATGGTCGCGGATATGGATGGTATTCATCGGATTAATGGCCATGTCCGGGATGTTCAAATTTCTTCGGAAAACCAAAATGTCCTTTACGTCGATCAAGCAGATGGTGAACAACTCCGAATGGAGGTCGATTGGGTCATCGATGTATCCGGGCGCAAGCAGGTCATCCCTAGAATATTGAACAATATTATTCGTCCAGAGGGGCAGCGCGATTGCTTCTGGTTTCGAGTTGCCGGATTTGACCGGGACATACTCAAGGACATCAATGCATTGGGACCCATGCCTCCTGGCCCGGGTGAACCTTATCATTATGACCGCTATTACAGTACCCATCATTTTATGGGGCAAGGCAACTGGATCTGGATGATCCCGATGAAGGGTGAAGATGGACGAGATCTGATGAGTATCGGTTTTGTGTCTCATCCGGATCATTTTGACGGGAATGTCAACAATATGGATTCCTTTTTGACGCAAGTTGACAACACCCATCCTGTTGTCGGTGAGTTGGTTCGTAGTGGTGAAATATTGGATACAAATCTGCTCAAGCGATATCACTATGTAGTCAATCCAATGTATTCAGCTGATCGATGGGCAGTGATTGGTGATGCCGCCTATGCACCTGATCCGTTATTCAGTAATGGGCTGGCATTTGGTACCATTCAATGGGAACAGGTTGGCTCGATGATCAAAAAGGATATGGAGGGTACGCTGGATGCTCCTTTTGTGACCAGCATGGCAGAGGCTTTTTTGGGACCTGTTCTGGCGACGCAGACAGCCATTTCGAACTGGTATGCCACCATGCATGATCCTGTGTTGAGTGCCATCCGCCTGAATTGGATCGAGATTTCCTATTTCTACCTCTTCCTTCCGCTTGTCGTCAATGAGTGCCATTTCCGGGAAGACAGGTTGAATTACTGGAAATTGTTACAAAATACGTCCGATATCCGGCCTTTTGATATTTCTCAGGATCTGATCCAGGCTCGGGAGAAATTGGGACCGATTAATCCTGATCACTTTGTTTACATGGGAAAGGAAAAGGTCAACCCACGAGCAATGGAAGTCCTGAATGATCTTCGGGGAATACATGAGCAAGGTGTGGCCGGCGGGATGGTACGTAAGGAGTACACACGACAGATCCTGGAACGGATTGAAAAAATTGCACCATCATGGGTGGCTGAATAAAGGGAGCATTTTTCCCACCAGTTTTTTACATGCCCTCAGACACTTCCTTGTCTGGGGGCATACTTCCTGTGAATGCCTACCAGAAGGTTTAAGTCGGTATTCCGGCCCACTTTTTGATTCTTACTTAACGTTGTTTACTCATCCATTGAATCGAATACCAATGAATATCGCACTCATAGGCAACGGCATTCAGGCCAATTTAGGTGCCCTTTATCTTCACAATCGATTTGGTGACAAGGTCCAGATAACACGTATCGGCCCGGAAGACCGGGGTGGTTTGCCGGTTGTTGGGGAGTCCATTATCGAGATCACGACCCATTTTATGGAAGAACATCTCGGGTTGGCTACCTATTTCAGAGACAACCACTTACCCAAGTATGCACTGACCTAT
>JAHEAU010000311.1 GCA_024642625.1 Lewinellaceae bacterium | reverse complement strand
GTTTACGCCGAATCCTACATTCTCAGGACTCGGAGAAGGAAGTTATACCATTACGGTCCAGGATGCAGCAGGTTGTGTGTACACAGCGCCGGCTCTGGATCTGCAAGAACCAGAACAATTGCTTGTTGAACTGGGTGATGACTTCATTCTCCAATGGGGACGGGACACCTTCCTGTATGCATTGATATCACCGCCCAATGCCCTTTTGGAATCCATTACATGGACCCCAACGGGCATCGATACGACCTTCAACAACAACGAGATTCTGATCAAGCCATTTAATCAAACACTTTACTCGGTCACCGTTGTGGATTCGGCAGGTTGTCGTGCGGAAGACAAAGTTTTGGTACTTGTTGAAAAACGCCGTCCAATCTTTATACCTACTGCCTTCCATCCCGCTGGTGAACAGAATACACGTTTCTATATTCAGACAGGAGACGGAATTACTGAAATTTTGCAAATGGAAGTCTTTAATCGCTGGGGTGAACGCGTCTGGGCCAATACTAGTTTCCAACCAAATGATCCTGCACAAGGTTGGGATGGAACAGTGCGAGGTGAACCGGCAAACCCGGAAGTCTTCGTGTATTACGCCAAGATTCTATTTGATGATGGCGTGACGATCCTGTATAAGGGAGATGTCACACTGATGAGATAAGATCGACTAGATCTTAAATTCAAAACCGGGCTGCAGAATTGACTTCTGTAGCCCGGTTTGTTTTATATCATTTTCGAAATCTCTCAGGATATTATTGATTGACGTCTCAAGTAAGTTGTTAAATATTCTGAATCAGAGAATTCCTTTGCATCTTGAGGTAGGAAACTAGTTCTTTTGAAAATATTACTCGTCGAAGATCAAGTTAGAATTATGGAATCTGTTGTCCAGGGATTGGAGGCAGAGGGGATCCATGTTGATTGCGCAAACAATGGATTGGCTGGCTATGAATTGGCGAGCTCACAGCATTACGACCTCGTTATTTCCGATGTGATGATGCCCCGGATGACAGGTGTTGAAATGGTGACTCGTCTGAGAGAAGAACAATGTCCTGTACCTATATTGCTCCTCACTGGAATGGGCGAAGTAGAGCAAAAAATAAAAGGGCTGGAAGCGGGAGCTGATGATTATCTTACGAAGCCTTTTGAAATGGGCGAATTGATCGCCCGAGTTCATGCATTGGTCCGCCGTAGCCAAGGAGCTCACAGTCGCCATGCCATATTACAAATTGCCGACTTGTCATTGGACCTTCAGGCACGAATATGCAAGCGCGGAGATGTGACGATCCAATTGACACAGAAAGAGTTTGATCTGCTTCTTTACTTGATGCGTCATGCAGGCCGAGTGGTTTCCAAGAAAGAAATCGCAGAACAAGTCTGGGACATTCACTTTGATAGTTCGACCAATGTCATTGAGGTCTATATGAGCTATCTGCGTAACAAGATTGACAAACCGTTTTCCAGTTCGTTGATTCATACCTCTTTCGGCGCCGGTTATGTATTACGACAACCAGATTTGGAGTCCTGATCCATACTGCTTTTCAAGAGGGCAACAGTGAACATCCTTTTCTCGTATACCTTACTAAGAACATCATCAGCATACACGCTTCCTCTCAGAAGAACCGGAAGTTGGTATCAGTTGAACGAATATGGGATATACCCCCCAAAAGAGCCTGTTGCGGTTCCTGCTCATTGTAGTGGGTGTACTGGGTATTGCCTTTTTTTCGATCTACTTCTTGTTTCAACTTGATCTTGATCGCAAATTCGAACAAGAGCTTCAAGCCAGAGTAGATATTGCTTCCGGGATGATTGCCCGGAATCAGTTTCCTTCCCGACCACCATCGTTTATTGAAGGGGGCAATCCATTGAGCTTGTCCTATGCCTACAAGGAAAATGTGACGGTATATGATCTGGAGGGCAATCGAGTATTTGCACTGAATCCAAGTCCAGCCGGGCTCCAACCCGAGCTATTGAATATGATTCGATTGTACCGGGAGCATCGGTTCACGCATGAGCATTATGAAGCATTGGGTGTGCTTTTTTCAAATGAACTGGGCAGTCAATATATCATCATTGCTGAAGCCATACCAGACCAGGGTAATCTATTCAATCTGATCATTATTTTGATGGTTGTATTCATCTGCTTGGTTGCCATGATCATGGCTGGCGGCTGGTTCTTTGCGCAACGGACACTCAGTTCAGTAGGTGATTTATCGGATCAGGTAAAGGGTCTTGCACCTTCAGACCTTGGCCGCCGGATAGCTATGGATAGTCAACGAAAAGAATTGGACGGCTTGGTCAGTACCTTCAATAGTCTACTGGATAGGATCCAGGATGCATTTCGTGTACAAAAGCTATTCCTGGCAAATATGGCCCATGAAATGCGTAATCCGTTGCAGGGGATCATGACAGATATTCAGCGTGTTACGGATCAGCAATACGCTGATGATGATCGAAACAAGGTATTGAAGGAGGTCCTTTCCGACGTGCGGGAATTGAATGAGGTGGCCGACAAACTGATGATCCTTGCCCGTCAGGAATCTGAACAGTCAGTTATCCTGTTCCACCCATTTCGCATCGATGAATTGATCTGGCAAACCCGGGCTTCATTGGTCAAGACCAACCCGGAATATCAGGTGCTTTTTGAAATTACCAACCTGCCAGAATCAGAAGAGCATCTGATCATTCAGGGGAATGAACTGCTCATCAAGACTGCATTGCTGAATTTGATGGACAATGGATGCAAATTCAGTCCGGATCACCAGGTCAAGGTCCGCCTTGGTTTTCAGCCCGATGGACGTGCAGAGATTCGCATCAGTGACCAAGGTCCAGGAATTACAGAATCAGACCGGACACGAATATTTGAACCATTTTACCGAAGTGAAAAAACCGCTCATATCCGGGGATCGGGAGTAGGCCTGGCACTGGTGGATGGCATCCTCAAAATGCACCACATTCAATTAATGTATGAAGAAGCAGATCCGGGAACAGAGTTCCTGATGACCTTTCCCCGC
This sequence comes from Lewinellaceae bacterium, assembly GCA_024642625.1. Classification (GTDB taxonomy): domain Bacteria; phylum Bacteroidota; class Bacteroidia; order Chitinophagales; family Saprospiraceae; genus JAGNXB01. The sequence goes on along the minus strand of JAHEAU010000311.1, from coordinate 600 downwards.
AAGCCGGTTTCCCTGATCATCCCGGAATCTGAATAGGTTCGAATAAAAAAAGCAGGTACCTCTTTCGAAGTACCTGCCTGATGAAAAAGTTATTGGATCAGAATGTAAATCCAAGCCGACCGAAATAATACGCTCCGGCTGTACCCATCTGCACAGAATCCCAATACCCGCCTCCATCAGTCCAATCTGCATCCTGCACGGTTGGATACGCATTGAGGAGATTATTGGCACCAACGGTAAGTTTCAACTTGGGAGTCAATTTGACACTCGCACTCAAGTCAAGGACCATAGCTGCATCATACGTGTCTTTTGCTGCATCCAGGGCAGCACCAGGATACCCTCCAAAATCATCGTCTGACTCAGAGGCTTCCCAGCCAAGAATGGTCACTTTGCTATACCGGGTGAGACTGGCATTGACCTGCCATTTTGGTGCGGCATAGCCGAGGTTGAGCCCCACCTTATAATCCGGAGCTGATGCTTTCAGGAAATACTGTTCTCTAGGTCCAAAGAAGATATCCGGATCCAGGCTGCCACTATTGACGTCCTTGATGTCCATTTTGTTAAAATTGCCGATCAGCCCAATGGAAAGCCGGTTGTCAG
>JAHEAU010000079.1 GCA_024642625.1 Lewinellaceae bacterium | reverse complement strand
CGACTTTACCAGAAAGTTATACCTCAATTGGCACTTCAACGGGTATCCGATCAAGACATGGAGGACCATATAAAAAAGACATATGAAATTGTATATCATCGGTTTTTAGAAACTACTTCCCTGCTCAATGAAAGTCAATTTTATCAGCTCAAATATGAAAACTTTGTTGGGAACGAACATGTGGTGATCCAGGATATATATCATCATTTCGGCCTCAAGGGAGCAGAAGACGCTGCTGCAAGGCTAAACTTGGAAAACAAAGACACAAAGGCTTACAATACAAATGCATATACCCTAACCAGAGAGGAAGAGGAAGAAATATCCAAAAAATGGGCCTTCTCATTCCACGCCTTTGGATACGACTCCAAGCCCTAGTAGACCATCCTTCAAGGTTTGATGAAAAACTATTTGCTCCTTATGGTCAAATTCTCCCTTCACCCAAGAAGTTGTCATTCGAAATTCTCCTCGAAAAGAATAAAACACGAGAGTTAATCCGGGCTGTATCGTGTTGGATGGAAAGTTCTTCACGTCACGGATTGGTCTCCCCATAAATTGATCCACATCTCGAAATGTATTCCCAAGGATTGAAACATTGAAACTACCCAGCTGGCCATTCGTAGGCAAACCCAACATCCAGGCATAAATCTTGAACGGAATCACTTTATAGATATCACTAAACGTTAAAAAAGCACGGGGCAGCCCCTCATTGATCTGTTCTTTCATTTGACCGGATAGACGTTTGATCACGAGATTCAGATCATCCATCAGTTGTGGGTCCAAATTGAAATAGAAAAAGCTGAGGGCATTGAAGAGAATACCTGCTCTGTTCTTCCTCGTACGGGTGCTTACTGGTAATTGAAACAACATTTTTTGCTGCCGGGATTCTGCAGTGCCTAATTGATGATAAATCACCATCGCAGAAATAGCCATCAGATAAATACTTTCTTGTAATTCCAAACCCAATTTCACCAGACATGATTTCAGATCCACTACTTCATCTTCAGACAGACTTGTTGTATGAAATTCAATATGATCGGGCTGGAAACTGGTTGGATTTTTCCTTGTAGAAAAGATAGCCCGTCCTCCTTTTCGAAAGGCATAGGCAATGGCATGAAAAAATTCATTTGTCCTGGATCGAATCCCGACTGTTTTGATGTAATTACCGATCAATGGACGATCCAGCCTCTTGGAAAATCCACCGAGAAATTGTTCGATTCCCTGGTAATCAAACAGAATGTGATTGAATGTAAACAGCAGGCCAGTGCGACCATCAGGAAAATTGAATAGAAGGAGATGAACAGGACTACTTGAAGCCAGATCTGAATGGTGAGTCTCAATAAATGATTCCCACTCCTGTCCCTGCTCCAACTCCACAACCGCAATTGGCATTTCACCTTTCCCAGAATTCGTGACAATACGTGCGTAGGAATGAAACCGTGTATATGTTAACCTTAGATTACAAATCCACGAAATGGATGCATCTGACCGAACAACGGCTTCTATTTCTTCTCTGGAAACAGTGCCTTCTAAATGGAAAAATATCCGAGCCTGATGCGCCGTGCCGCCATGCTTTTTAATGTGGTGATCAATGAGAACCTGGAAATAATCCATGCCTCGAAGTCGAATCACATTACTTTCCATTGGATCCCACTTTCTGACTATATTTCTTTACAATTAAATCTGAGACAATCTTGGCTGACAACAATGTCAGTGGCACACCACTTCCTGGATGAACAGTACCACCACAAAAATATAGACCATGTATCCGCTTACTAAAATTTGGATGCCGGTGAAACACCGAAAAGGTCTGATCAAAACTGTTGCCATAAATGGCACCGAATGCAATATTGGTTTGCTGCGCATGATCACGCGGGTCTCGAATTCGCTCAAACTGAATATATTGCTCTACATCTTCACCTAACGCTTTTTCCATTTTCTGCAATAGCTTTTTTCTGACTTTAAGCTGCATTGCATCCCAATCCTGTCCCTGCAAGTTAGGGGCATTTACAAGGACATACCAATTTTCGCATCCAGCTGGAGCGTCACTGTCATTTATCTTTTTAGAGACATTGATATAATACGTAAAATGATCTCCAATGTCCGCATTTTTATAAATCGTACCATACTCATCACTCATGTCAGCAGACAGAAACATATTATGTAAGGCAAGTTGGGGAAATGATTTTTTCATTCCCCAGTGAAATACCAAAACCGAATGAGACTTGGGATGATCCAGTACCTTCTTGGGTTCCTTCTGATCAGGCATCAGATGTTTGTATGCAAAATAAACATCCATATTACTGACAACCAGATCACTTGGAAAGGTCACTCCACCAATTGATATTCCACAAACCTTCTTCTTCTCTACAAGTATGCGATCCACTTTCTGACCGAAATGAAATTTAACACCTAACTCACATGCTAATTTATACGTAGCATTTAAAATACTTTGCATCCCACCAACAGGAAAATACACCCCGCCATTAATCTGAAAATGAGAAATGACGTTTAGCACTCCCGGAGCTTTATATGGGTTAGACCCCAAATAACTTGCAAAAGAATTAAAAAGATCCACAGTTCGTTTATCTGTAAAGGCCGAACGATTAGACTTATCCATTGATGTAAAGACCTCTACTTCACCAATTCGAATCATGCCCCGCAAGGCATCTTTAGTCAGATAATTGGATAGAATATTGAGGGAATTGTGGAGAAATACATTTTTGGTCAACTCAAATTTAGTCTCTGCCTTATTCAAATATGCCCGCACTGCTTCCGGTTGATCATTTGTTTTTGAAGCAATCTCAAAAATCAGCTTTTCAAGGTCTGAATGAAACTGGAGTACTAGTCCATCTTCAAAAAAATAATGAAACGGGATTTCTGGCTGAATGATCTCGATATAATCATTCATGTCTTTTCCTGCCAGATCGAATAGTTCTTTTAAATAGGAAGGCATGGTGAACACGGTCGGTCCCATATCAAATCGATACCCCTCCTGTGTCCAGTCGAATAACTTTCCGCCGGGATAATCATTGGCTTCATAGACTGAGACCTCATAACCAAGAAGGGTCAGACGAATTGATGAGGCAAGCCCTGCTATACCAGCGCCAATAATGGAAACCGTTTTTAATGTATCCTTCATGGAGGATCGACACTTTTTAACATCAACAAATCCAATTCAGGATAAGCCAATGATTGTCTTTCACCAAATCACAAACACCTCAAGAAAAACCAAAACCTCATTCTGGCCATCCACTCGAAATGTGTTAGGAGCAGGTATATCAATATTTTTTACCTGGCGTAATTCACAGCACGCATCTCACGGATAACAGTCACTTTGATTTGTCCCGGATATTGCATTTCTTCTTGGATTTTCTGTGAGATCATAAATGACAAGTCATCTGCATATTGGTCCGTGACCTTTTCAGCCTCGACCATCACACGTAACTCACGTCCAGCTTGGAGCGCGTAGGCCTTTTGAACACCGTCATAAGACATGGCCAGTTCTTCCAGATCGTTGATTCGTTTGAGATAGCTTTCCAGGATCTCTCGACGGGCACCAGGACGGGCACCGGAAATGGAGTCACACGCCTGGACGATGGGTGAAATGATATTGTTCATTTCGATCTCGTCGTGGTGGGCACCAATCGCATTGAGGACCATGGGTACTTCTCCGTGTTTTTCAGCGATCTGCATTCCCAAAAGAGCGTGTGACAGTTCTGATTCTTCTTCTGTCACTTTGCCAATATCGTGAAGTAGTCCCGCGCGTTTCGCCAGTTTGATCTGCTTACTGTTCAGTCCAAGCTCGGAAGCCATTGCTGCACAAAGGTTGGCCACTTCCAGTGAGTGCTTGAGCAGGTTTTGACCGTAGGAAGAACGGAAACGCATCCGGCCGACCATCTTGATCAGATAGGGATCCAGGCCATGAATGTCCAGATCGATTACAGTTCGTTCGCCGATCTCAATGATTTGTTCCTCAAGTTGCTTCTTGGTCTTGGCAACCACCTCTTCAATTCGCGTAGGGTGGATGCGACCATCCGCTACAAGCTTCTTCAGAGAAAGTCTGGCAATTTCTCGGCGAATCGGATCAAAACTGGAGATAATGATTGCTTCTGGTGTATCATCAACAACGATCTCGGCCCCTGTTGCCGCTTCAATAGCACGAATATTTCGGCCTTCACGGCCAATGATTTGGCCTTTGATATCGTCAGATTCAAGATTGAATACAGATACGGTATTCTCGATCGTGAATTCAGAGGCCATCCGTTGGATGGTTGTAATAATGATCTTTTTGGCTTGCTTTCCAGCTTCTGCCTGAGCTTGAGAAACTGAATTCTTGATGATGGCCATGGCATCTGTTTCAGCTTTGGCCTTCACAGCTTCAAGGAGTTGCTCCTTTGCATCCGCTTGAGACAGTTTGGAGACATTTTCCAATGCTTTAATATGCGTCTCACTGGCTGAATCAAGTTCTTCCTTCTTTTTTGCGACAATTTTCAGTTGGATATCCAGATTGTCTCTGACTTTTTGGAGATCAGTCTCACGCTGCTCAACATCATCGATCTTCATTTGGAAATCCTTCTCCCGCTGAGCCATTTCCTTCTCCAGGTTGCGCACCTCAAGCTCTCTTTCTTTGATCTCGACCTTGTACTGCGCCTTTTCATCTTCGAATTCAGAGCGGAAATTGTTGAATTTTTCCCTCGCCTCCTGAATCTTTTTCTGCTTGATGCTTTCGTTTGTGGCTTCTGCCTTTGAAATGATTTTTTCTGCCCTCACTTCCGCTTCATCGATGAGGCGCTTGGCAGTCAATTTGGACTCCTTGAGTGCCAAGTCAGACTCGGCATTAACCTCCTGGATTCGTTTTTTATTGAGACCAGATAGCCAGGCCCAGATCACTCCTCCGCCAACGAGGATGCCGATCCCGATTCCGATGTATAATTCCATAGTGGGTATTTATATTGATTGAAAATTGCTGTTCCTCACCTCACGGCACAGCAATTCAGACAATGAAATTGAAACGGCTCAGGAAAGGAGATCGTCAAGAAGAGATTCAATGGCGGCCATCTTGGTAGCCATCGACTCTTGCAATTCGGCGAGTTCGCCGGTATGCTGGATTTTATGCAATTCAGACGCATACATGAGAATGGCCATGGCCAGGCAATCCTGTTTGTCCTGCTTGGGATAACGGGATTGTATGGATTCCACCCGAGCATTGACTTCAGCAACCACAGTCTTCACCTCCCGCTCTTCGACGGGATCCATTTGCACGGGGTAAGACCTGCCGGCAATGACAATCGTCACTTGCTTTTTTGCCTCCGTGATCATGGTGTTATGCCTGTTTGCTCAACCATTCGATGCACTTGTCCAATTCCTCTATATATCGATGTATCTCCTTTTTTAGATCCCGGGCATCCGCCACGAGATGAGCCGCTCCAGGTACAGGTGTCCCCGGTGCTGCATTGAGGTGTTTTATCCGATCATTAGCTTTGTCGAGTTCTCTTTTGAGCTGCGAATTCAATTCCTGGAGTTCCTCACCAACACCTTGTACATGACGCAACCGCACAGCAAGTTGCCGGGCTTTCAGCTCGATCGTATCCAGTTGGTCGGTCAGTTGATGTAATGCCATACTCCTTCAACAGGTAAAAATAGAAAAAGAACCCAACGCTTTGGCTCTCTTGGGTAGTTTTTCTTGAATTGATGTTCGCAGCCACCTGACAATGCAGCGATTAGGGTGTGTGATTCCTTGTATCTCGTTCCTCCCCGAGTGCTCGGGGTCGTTCCTTGTTCCTTGTTGGCTTCGTGATGTGCAGTGGGATTCAACGCTTGGATGTTCAAGGTTTAAGAAAGGAGCTTGCGCTCCTTTCGTTCAAGGTTCAACGTGGCTCACCTTAAACCTTGGGTATCTCCGACTCCCTATATCAACTGTTGGTTCGAGTGTCTCACTCGAACCCTCTATTGCGCGGTGTCTCACCGCATACTTCACCTCAATATGAAACCAGTGGCAACCTGGAACCTGGAACGTAGGAACTTGGAACCAACTCGCCCCAAACAAAGGTGTCCGACATGAAACCTTGAACGTTGAACAGAGTCAGTGTCAGCTGACTCGTTGAACATTCAACAGCCCAACTTCACCACACCCTTAAACCCGTGGCAACTAGGAACCAGGAATTTTCACCCCAAACATGCGTGACCAAAATGAAACCTTGAACGTTGAACAAAGTCAGTGCCAGCTGACTCGTTGAAAATTCAACAGCCCAACTTCACCACACCCTTAAACCCGTGGCAACTAGGAACCAGGAATTTTCACCCCAAACATGCGTGACCAAAATGAAACCTTGAACGTTGAACAAAGTCAGTGCCAGCTGACTCGTTGAACATTCAACAGCCCAACTTCACCACACCCTTAAACCCGTGTCAACTTGGAACCAGGAACTTGGAACCAGGAATTTTCACCCCAAACATGCGTGTCCAAAATGAAACCGTTAAACGTTGAACAGAGTCAGTGCCAACTGACTCGTTGAACCTTGAACAGCCAAGCTTTACGAAACTGTGAAACGCCCGGTAACATGGAACCAGGAACTTGGAACCAGGAATTATTCTACCGTCTGATCACCGCCCCCAATTTGGATTCATACCCGGCGATTAGTTTCGTCATCACAGGATCGATATCCTGATCAGTAAGTGTGCGTTGGGGATCGGCAAAACGGAAACTGACGGAACAGGATTTTTTTCCTTTGCCAAGGTGTTCCTCAGAAGTATATACATCAAAAAGATTGACTTCCTTCAGAAGGGACTTTTCTGTCTTGCGGGCCAATGCTTCAATCTCCTGATAGCCAACAGACTGATCCAGCACCAACGCCAGATCTCGCCTCACCTCCGGGAACCGGCTAAGGGAGACTGTCTCCTGATCCTTGCCCGGGATAAATCCAAGCACGACATCCCAATTGAAATCAGCCACCCAAACCGGTTGGTCGATATCCATAATATCCAGCCATTCGCCACTCACCGCTCCCATACGAACCATTTCCTTTGGGCCTCTCGCCCAGACTAGCCCAGGTTCCAGACCTTGCCCTTCAGTGGCACGCTCCTGCCAGCCCTGGATACGCAGGAATTGGAGCACCGCTTCCACTTCTGATTTAAGCGTATACAGATCAGATTGTTCCCGTCCGCTGTTCAACCAGTTTTCAGATTCCCGCTTGCCTGTGATTGCCAGGATCAAGCGATTTGTTTCCTGAAAGGTCTCCCCTTCCCGACTGTAGGTTTTGCCAAATTCAAACAACCGGACATCGTGATTCTGTCGGTTTTTGTTCCGCAGAATATTTTCCAGCATATTGGGCATCAGGTCAGCCCGCAAGCTGTCCAGATGGATATTGGAGGTATTGTGGATTTTAACGAGTGAACCTGCAATCTCTGGAACGACCTTTTCGTATCGTGCAGATTGATCAAGTGACAAGGACATAGCCTCATGAAATCCTCGGGCACTCAACATGGAAGCCGTTTTATCCCGCAATTTTGCAGGGTCCGGCTTTGGTGAAGTCTGCACCGAAACGAACATTTTCCCTGGCTCGGGCACCCGGTCATACCCGATCACCCGAAGGATTTCTTCGATGACATCCACCTCACGGAGAACATCACTTTTGTTGCCCGGCACCTGGACCGTAAAAGTTTCCTCTTTTTCTGACAGAATGGGCATTCCCAGTGCTGCCAATACCCGTTGAACCTCCGCCATTTCAAGGTCGATTCCCGTCAGCATACGTATACGTGAAAGCCGTACATCCACATGCACAGGGTGTATTGGCTCGGGATACACATCGATAACTGAAGAAGCAATTTGGCCCCCAGTCAACTCACAGATCAACATCGCTGCCCGCTCAAGCACATAGACAGTTGCTTCGGGGTCTGCTCCTTTCTCAAAGATCTTAGCTGCTTCTGTCCGAAGGTTGTGTCGGGTGCTTGTACGACGAATATATCCAGGATCAAAATAGGCAGACTCTAAAAAAATCGATGTGGTGGAATCTGTCACACCTGAGTTCAACCCACCAAAAACGCCTCCAATACACATAGGAGAGCAGCTGTTGTCGTCGCAAATCATCAAGTCCTCCTCATCCAGTTCTCGTACGACATCATCCAGACAGAGAAATGGTGTTTGAACAGGTAGGGTCATAACTCGGATGGTTTTCCCACCTATTTTGTCCAGGTCAAACGCATGCAAGGGTTGACCCATCTCATGCAGAATATAATTCGTGGCATCCACGACATTATTGATCGGACGCTCACCAATTGCCGTCAATGCCTGACGCAGCCATTCAGGCGAAGGACCCACTTTGATACCTGAAATGCTCACTCCGGAATACCGTGGGCAAGCCCGAGAGTTTTCTACAATGACCTTGACCGGGTGTGTATTCACGCCGGAGGGGAATCCGGAAACATTCGGCAGATTGATTCCGCCAGTATATCCATGACGGACTACCAGAGCTGCATAAAGATCCCGAGCAACACCGATATGGTTGGTCGCATCAGAACGGTTAGGTGTCAGGCCAATTTCATAGATCCAGTCTTCTTTCAAGCCCAGGTGTTCATGAGCAGGCATGCCCACCTTCGCTTCGGGATCCAGGACCAGAATGCCGGAGTGATCCACTCCGAGACCCAGTTCATCAACAGCGCAGATCATACCCTCCGAGGCGGCACCTCTGATCTTCCCGGATTTGATTGTGAAGGCTTCTCCTTCTTTTCCCAGGACACTTGCACCAGCCGTCGCCACCAGCACCTTTTGTCCGGCAGCCACATTGGGTGCTCCACAAACGATGGAGAGTGATTCTGCCCCGGCGATATCTACCGTACAAAGTGAAAGTCGGTCAGCATCCGGATGCTTTTCACAGGTCAACACCTGACCGACAAAAATGCCTTCAAGGCCATTGTGTCCGGCTTCGATCTTGTCCATGCCTTCAACCTCCAGACCCAGACTGGTGAGGAGGTCACCGATCTTTTCGGGATCGAGTGAGAGGTCCAAATACTTCTTCAGCCAATTCAGGGAGATCTTCATGCCGTGTGATTTCGCCGCAAAGGTAAGGGAAGATGGGGTATTGGGCGTTGGGTATTGGGCGTTGGGTCTCTACTTTTTGAATTTGGAAATGGCTTTTTGAACTGACCACCCTCAATCGTCGTTAACCTTACCCCAACCCTATCCCCCGAGTACTCGGGGGCGAAAATCGAAAAGCTGTGTTAACCTCACCCCCCGCCCTCTCCCCAAGGGAGAGGGAGCTTGAGTCCATTTCTTGATTGGCAATCGTGGACTTCCCTTTACCTTTTGCCTATTACCCTTTACCCTTTCAAACAGGAAACAACTCCTAGGCTTTACCACACTCATGCGAAAAGCGAAGAGCCCCCCCGAGTGCTCGGGGTCGGGGCGAAAAGCGATTTACTCCACCTTCGCATGATCCGCCTGATAAATATACCGGGTAGCCCCATCCGAAATAAAAGCAACCACCTCACATTTTTCGGATTTCCAATCGGCAGGAAGCGTGTAATTCACAGCATAATCGATAGACTGGCCAGCAGTGACGGCCCCTGTGGCGACTACGTCTCCTTCCACACTGGTAGAGATCACGTCGCGCAGCACATGTTTGTGAACATATTCGGGTACTTCGCCAAAACGGATGTCTTTTTGATAATCGATAATGCCACTTTCTGTGATCAACAACGTGATCCGAACTGGACCAGATACATTTTGACGGGCAATGGCATTCACATCAACACGAAGCGCACGAGTACCCGGATCCCAGGCAGTGCCAACGGTAAGTCCAAATGCAGCTTCTTCAGCCACTTCCTGAGCGATATAACCCGCCCAGGAGGTTTTTACTGTGTGCAGACTGCCCTCTCCAGGAAACTCTTTCCGATTAATAATTGAACTCGGATATCCCTTGTCAGGAACACCAAGGATATCTTCCAGAGCATCCCCATCCGCTGTGCGAAAATCATATTTGCTCTTGTTTGGTATCGGCGTGGCAAAAAAACCAGTATGAATGGAAATGGCAATCATATTTTCCGGATACAAACTCAACAGATTTTCCAACTCCTCCGATCCTGGGGGGCAAAAAACACATTGTGCGCCGGTAAATTCTTCAACGACCACCACCCGATCGCTTAATCCGGAAGGTGGACCAAAGGTCAATGTTGGAGAAACTTCTTTACAACTACTGAATAATACAACAGTTATAAACAGACTATATACTCGAGATCTCATTTTGATCATGTTTTCAAATTAGAAATTGGATTGCATACCCACTTTGAATCCGCTGAATGCGGGCTCATATCGACAGATACCTCCAGTACAAACAATCCCATCCACCTGCTTGACATAAGAGAAGGCAAAACGGTGAGGACCTGTAGAATAAAATATATCAAAACGGGGATAATGAATCGGGTCTTCATAGTCACCCGTTTTTGAATTTTTACGTTTCGGATTGAAATTGTACATATCGGAAGCAGTAAACGTCCAATGCGGTGCAATGGTGAATTCAAGCAAGCCGAATAGCCAATCGCCATAATCCACATTTTCAGCAGTCCCCACACGACCAGTAAACATGGCAGATGCTTCGAGTCGGAGAGCCTTCGAATCACTGAACTTGTATTGGATATCTGTAAAAGGCGTGATCGTACTTAAGTCACCGGGTTTGCCCTCATAAATAAACTGGTTGTACCATTGATGCTGGACTCCAAAATGAATATTCCAGTCATCTTTGGGCTTCCAGGTTCCATCGAGATAAATTTCCCGATAAAAAAGTTCATCAACATCCAGATTCATAATCTGCGAATAGTCGATTCCTGCAGCCCAATGTGAATTTGGAGAATACCGCAGGCTAATTTGTCCGGCCGTTTCGCCAATTTCCTGGGTGGCCGCATTATACCGTGCAGTCAGGCGATAGGTATTCACTCTCGACATGGGCGGAAGGAAGTTGACTTGCCCACGAAGTTGGTTGACAAACGGATCGACGCGGAATCGAAAATCCTGAGTGCGTTTTCCTTCCAGGATAATGCCGAGACCACCCGTCGTATACCCGAACGAGGTATACAGAACATTTCCTGGCCGACTGACCAGGCGCCCTTGGGTAACAGAGCCATTCCAATTATTCTTCAATGCAAACGGATCTTCAAAAACGTCTTCTGTCTTCAATGCGCCTTCTACATACCAGGTGAAATTTCCAGCAATCAGTGTGTTATACAAAGTGGCAGCCCGAGTGTTGTATTTGGGAATAAACCCATCTTCAGGTGTGTATGTTTCTATTGCGGCAATGATCTGATCCATTGTGGCGTCATCATATGTCCGCTGAACAATACCAATGCCTGGTGTGAGCGACCAGGTGTAATCTTCATTTCCCGGGATAAATCCTTCCAGAGCGGCACCCCAAACGGAAGGGTTATAGTAGTCAAAAATGTTGCGCTGTTTTCCACCAAAGGCTTTAACCTCCCAATTGTCCGTGATATGATAAGCCACTCGAGCTCCGAACAATGCATTGTCGATGGCAAGGGGTCTTGCCTCGTAGGCCCGAAATATGAGTCCACTTCCGATCTGGTCATAAATCTGACCTCCAGTGATATCAAATTCACCAATCTTCTTGTGGATATACCAACGCCCGAGACCAATGCCGCTATACGAACCTAATGGATTGAATAAATTGGAGTTGTTGAACAGGTCAAACCGGATGCCCATGTCGAATCCCCAATTGGAGTAATCCAGATTGAGCCAGGCTTCTGAGCCGATTAACTGGCGATCATACCCAGGAGTATTTGCGGCACCAATGGCAGAATCACGCTGAAAAAAATTGACATTGGCCTGAAAGCTGCCAGACAGACGGCCAGAGTTACCTTCCTGTGCCTGAACCGCACCCAAACAACAGAGGCTCAGTCCAAATACGAAGAAGTAAGGGATAGAATATGAGTACATTCTCTTCACGTGAATAGGGGTTGAAATCGTTAACAGGTGGTTAAAGATAGGTTTTTGCGTGTTAGACCAACCGCTAAAGGGTTATTTTTGGAGACAACTGATTCAACCACCAATCATCACTCATTCTATGAAGAAATTCATCCTGCCGGTCCTGGCGCTGGTATTCTCCCTCGCTACGGCCACCGGCCAAGATGCACTGCCAAATATTACATTGAAAACACTAGCTGGAAAGCCGGTCAATATACAGGACTATGCCGTGGCCGGTAAAACCACGATCATCAGTTTCTGGGCGACTTGGTGTACACCTTGTAAGAAGGAACTTGACGCCATCTCCAAAAAGTATGATCAGTGGACGACTGATTATGGTGTAGAGCTAGTAGCAGTGACCATTGATGATCAGCGCGCGCTTCCTCGGGTCAAGCCGATGGTCAACGAAAAACGTTGGACGTATACTGTACTTTCTGATGTAAAGCAGGACTTCCAGCACGCCATGAATGTCCAGTCCATCCCGCATACATTCATCATCAAGGATGGTAAAATCGTTTATAGTCACAATGGCTACCTGCCTGGTGATGAGAACGAACTCGAGGCAAAACTGAAAGCACTGAAGGGATAATTCCCGATCGTTCATATTCAAATCCCCCGCTGTTTCGGCATCTTGGCCAAATCAGCGGGGGATTTGCTTTTGAGGTTCTTGCAAACCCGTGTATTTTCGCATCCATGTATTCCACAGCGGACCAGAAACACCTCGACCAGCTGAGCAGAACATTGCTCAAGACCCCCCACCCATCCGATCTCTCAAGCGGCAAGGAAATGGCTGGTCAATTGGGTGATGTGATCCGGTTTCATGAATACAGATACTATGTGCTCAATGAACCGCTCATCAGTGATTTTGAATACGATCAGCTGTACAAAAAGCTGGAAGCCATAGAAGAGGCTTTTCCTGCATGTTTACTGGAGGACTCACCCACCTCGCGTGTCTCCTCCGACCTGACCAGTGAACTCCCGGAAGTGGACCATCTGACACCCATGCTCTCCCTGGATAATTCATATAACGAAGAGGATCTGATCGATTTTGACAAGCAAATACGGAAGCTGTTGGCCATGAGCGATGATGAGCCAATCGAATATGCTGTCGAACCCAAATATGATGGCGGTACCATCACCCTGGTGTATGAAGGTGATCGCCTGGTTCGCGCGGCCACTCGGGGCAATGGTGTCAAGGGAGAGGAGATCACAGCCAATGCCCGCACAATTCGGTCTGTCCCCCTACGTGCTGATTTTTCTTCATTGGGCATCCACCGAGCCGAATTGCGCGGTGAAGCCATTATCCGAAAGGATGCATTCGTGAAGATCAATACCCGCCGAGAAGAAGAGGATCTACCACTTTTTGCCAATCCCCGAAATGCAGCTACGGGGGGATTGCGAATGAAGGACCCACGTGAAGCGGCGGAACGAGGATTGGATGTCTTTGTGTACCAACTTGGTTTTGCCGAAAATGCTGCAGGAGAAGATGTGCTTTCTAAATTTTCAACACACAAGCAATCACTTGATGCGCTGGCATCTTTTGGTTTCAAAGTACCATTGGAGGAACGAACCGTTTGTCCGGATATCCAGGGCGTAGTCTCCTTTTGCGAGCAATGGGCTGCCCAGCGAGACCAGTATGCCTATGAGATCGATGGTATGGTGGTCAAAGTCAACCGCCGGGATCTCCAGGAGCGATGTGGGTATACCAGCCATCATCCCCGCTGGGCCATCGCATTCAAATTCAAGGCA
>JAHEAU010000078.1 GCA_024642625.1 Lewinellaceae bacterium | reverse complement strand
AGGCTTCCTGCATACCGGGTGTTCTGAGGCCAGGGATGGACAAAAGTAGATCCCATCTACGACTACACCTGCTTCTTCAAGTTGGTTAACCATTGCTTGATGAACCAGATCAAGATCGTCTAAAGTCATCAATGCTCTGCCAATACCTTGCTGGTTGGTGACGATTACTATTCGACCAAACTGTGATTGAAGTACTTGCAAAGATTCAGGCACGCCAGGCAGAAAATGAAACTGATCCGGATGCCGCACATAGTCACCGACAATCCGTTCATTGATCACCCCATCCCGATCCAGGAATAAGGTCCAGGACTTGTCTGCTACTGGATGGTCTGATTCGTTACTTTGGGCAACCCATGATGGAATCGCAGATTGAGCAATGTGGTAATCTTCAGGTATTCCAATATCCAAAAAATGGCCAGCTACCGGCAACCCCGCCAGATGTCCATGACCTGCCAGTTTTTCTAACACGTCTGTTTCGAAAGAAAAGGGCATACTCACGGGCTGTGCAAGAATCAATCGGCGGTGCATCAAATAAACTCCGGCATTGATCAAACCTGCATCAACTGCCCGCTTCTCAACAAATCCGAGAATGCTCCCTTGACCATCAATCTGAACGGTTCCATAGCGATCAAAGTGGGTCATTTGTTTGAGCGCAAGTGTACACCTCATTCGACTTGCCCGATGAAATTCCCACATTGCAGACAGTTCAAAATCGGTATAGGTGTCTCCATTCAGTACCCAGAACTGGTCGTCTTCAAACTGCTCGCAAGCCCATCGTATGGCCCCACCCGTCCCTAATGGTGCATCTTCCCGCACAAACTTGATTGCCATTCCTTTCCAGGATTCACCGATCTGATCCACAAACAAATCGGGTAAATATCCGATCGATAAAATGACCTTTTGCATGCCCTGCACGGCCAGATGATCGAGCTGCCAGGCTAGAAAAGGTCGTTCAGCAACAGGTGCGAGAGGTTTGGGTAAGTCATTGACCACAGATTGCAGGCGTGTGCCTTTACCACCAGCCAGGATGATTGCCGTGGTCGGCATCATGGTGCAGAGAATAAACGTGCTTCCGTCAATTCGCAGAGGATATGTCCCAGCATGATATGGACTTCCTGCACGCGAGGTGTATCTGTTGATGGAACATTCAAGAGGAAATCACAAAGGCCGGCCATCTTGCCACCCGATTCTCCTGTCATGCCTACGACAATCAATTTCTTCTTTTTTGCCTCTTCGATTGCTCTCAGGATGTTGGGTGAATTTCCGGAGGTTGAAATGGCCACAAGTACGTCGCCAGGCTGGCCCATACCTTTTACAAGACGGGCATAGATTTCCGTGTAACTGTAATCATTGGCTACTGCTGTCAAATAAGATGTATTGACATGCAGTGCTTCAGCAGGTAAAGGATCCCGATCAAAGTAAAACCGACCACTCAGTTCCGCAGCAAGATGCTGAGCATCAGCAGCACTGCCACCATTTCCACAAAAGAGCACCTTCCCCCCGGATGACAAAGATGTCACCCATGCATCAACTACTTCTTCTATCTCCTGGATAATCCGTGGATCTGTCAGCACTCGTTGCTTGACCTCAATGCTTTGTTGTATGATTGCCTGGATGGTTTGCTGCATAGCCGGTGATTGGGGGCAAAAGTAGCGAGTTCAAGTCACTCTCACTGCACACAACCTATAACCGATGACAAATCAGGAGCCTGTCCAGGTCACTACACCTAAATCCGTAAATGTGAATCGTCGCAATTCACCTCCAAATTGCAAGAGGCGATCGGCGACAGCATAGCGGTCATTGCCAGGTACATAAAACATCATAAAACCCCCTCCGCCGGCTCCAGAGATCTTTCCTCCCGTCGCACCGGCCAAACGGGCAGCCGAATATATTTCGTCGATCAACGGATTTGTCACACCTAACGCGGTTTGTTTTTTATAGGTCCATCCAAAATCCAGGATCTCACCTATTGAATGCAAATCTCCCTTGTACAGTGCTTGTTTCATCATCAGCGCCTGTTCCTTCAGTTTGTGGGCCGCTTCAATTGGTTTTTCGAAACCAGATGTAAAATTGGATGATTGCTTTTCGATGATATCGGCGCTCAAACGACTGGTACCGGTGTAATACAGGAGAATATTGAATTCAAGTTCACGCAAGTAGTCCGGTCGAATCCGAAGCGGATTGACAATCACCTTGTCGTCTGCATAAAATTCCATGAAATTAAACCCGCCAAACGTGGCAGCGTACTGATCCTGGCGGCCGCCTGCCATACCCAGATCAATTCGTTCAATCTCGTAAGCCATATGCGCCATGTCATATTCCCCTAGAGGGATTTGCAGCCATTCTGCAAACGCACCAAGGATGGCTACAGTCAATGTCGAGGATGTCCCCATACCACTACCTTTTGGTGCATCCACCCAGGTGGTCAGATGGAGTGCAAGTGGCTCACCTCCGGTCTCCTTGACAACCCGATTGTACACCCCTTTCAGAAGTGCCAAGGGACCATCGATAGGCAACTCAGGCATCAATGCATAAGTCTCCTTTATCTTCAGGTCCACGGCTTCCAGGATGATCACTGGCTCATCCAATGGCTGCAGCGAAGCTTGAGCATACATACTCACTGTGGCGTTCAAAATGGCCCCGCCATACTGATCTGCATAGGGGCTGACATCTGTGCCCCCACCTGCAAGACCTATGCGTAATGGAGCTCGGGAACGATAAAACATACGGTTCTGAATTGATGGATTAAGATAACTGGTCTACATGATCAATTGGATAATGTCCTTGAAGTTTTTTGCCTCCAGTAGGTGATCATATCCAAAACAGTCTGATCAATTGAAATTTGTTGGGCCCATCCTGTTCGTTCAATCAACCTTGTTGCATCTCCAAAGATGACCGGCTCATCAGAAGGCCGGAGAAGCGCAGGGTCTGTCAGGACCGCCAGTGGTTTGCCGATGACTTGCTCGATCATGGGTATAAGGTCGCCAATCCGATAATCGTAACGACCACAAATATTATAACATTGACCCCATTCTCCCTTTTCGGAAAGGAGAAGTAACGCATTGACCAAATCTCTTACATCTGTGATGCCTCGGCGTGTCTCCAGATTGCCCACTCGGAGACTGGCTTCCTTTCCATTCTCGATATCAACTGCCCGTCTGGCAAAATCACTCAATACATCGCCAACCTTGCGCGGGCCAGTCGTATTGAATATACGTGCACGGATGGTGCGTATTCCTTCATTTGCATGGTACTGATAAGCCAGCAAATCCTGGCCAACTTTGCTCACACCGTATGGATGTAAAGGCAAAAGCTCAACATCTTCCTTTACCGGAGTATTAGCCGGTGTAAGACTGGCACCATATTCCGCGCTGGAACAGGCGACCACAACGACAGGATCATACGCTGGATCCACCCTCCTCACACTTCGAATGGCTTCAAACAGATGTACGGTGCCTTGAATATTTGTTTGGATGGTTTCTTCCGGGCGCTCCCAGGACACTGTCGGGTAACTCTGCGCAGCAAGATGAAAAATCGTCGTTGGTTTAACACGAGCAATCAATTCCTGAAGAGGAGCGCTGTATCGCACATCCAGTTCTGACAATTCTGCCTTCCCCTTGATCTCACTGATATCTGTCGTAGGATTGAAATATGTACCTGTGATCCTGTCAGGTGGCAAACCTCTGGCTGCAAGTGTATCCACCAAATGTGAACCGACCATTCCTCCTACACCTGTAATATAAACGTGTTGCATCATGATTCTTAGTAACGAGAATCACGAAAATACGTTACCCAAACCGTACCCTATCTTTGCAGTGATGAAAACACCACATATCGTTCTTTTAGGCCCGACTTATCCTTATCGCGGCGGGAATGCGCTGTTCATGACCTTTCTGTATGAGGCTCTTGAAGACAAGCACCGGATAGAATTCATCAACTTCAAAATGATGTACCCCGCCTTACTTTTCCCAGGAACAACACCCTATGATGTAAGCGAGGAACATTTTCAAAAAGTACCCAGCCAGCGGTTGATGCATTCGCTGAACCCAATCTCCTGGTGGCAAACCGCACGAACAATCAATCGGTTGGATCCTGATATCATCGCATTCGATTGGTACCAACCTTTTTTTGGCCCCATGTTTTACGGCATTGGGTTTTTTCTGAATCGTCGAATGAAACAACGAGTGTTCTTCATTACAGAAAATGTGATCTCCCACGAATCGCGATGGATCGACAAATTCCTGACCCGTTTGGGTTTACGCTGGGCAAAGGCATTCTTAACCCTTTCTAAAAAAGTCGAGGAAGACATTCAATCGCTCGCTAAGGGGCGGCCTGTTTTCCGATCTGAATTGCCTATTTACGGATGGTACACCCGGAGTTCGGATCAACAATTACCGAGCGCTCGTTCGGAATTTGATCTTGGCCAGGAGGAAAAGGTACTCTTGTTTTTTGGCTATATCCGCCACTACAAAGGACTGGACATCTTGATGGAAGCACTTGCGATTCTCCTTCGTATGGATCCGACTTACCGGCTTTTAGTCGCCGGTGAAAGCTATGAAGATGAAACTCAGTACGTTGAGCTCATAGACAAACTGGGGATTAAGGATCAGGTCCGATTCCGGAATGAATTCATCCCCAATGAAAAGGTTTCCCGCTATTTTGAGGCTTGTGATGTGGTTGTCCTCCCCTACCGCTCGGCCACCCAAAGTGGCATTCTGAATATGGCGTATGGGTTTGAAAAACCCGTAGTCATCACTGATGTGGGTGGCCTTGGTGAATTTGTAGATAAAGGTAAAACGGGTATCGTGGTAGATGAACCAACGCCAGAAGCTGTGGCTAAAGGCATACAGGAGTATACCTCACTTCGTGATTCAACAGATTTTGCATTACATATTCGGGAGCGAGTGGAAGGCAACAGCTTCAATCAAATCCAGGATATATTCATGGAGGTACATGAGCTTTTCCATTGAAGAATTTTGTGACGTGCGGTTCAGTCAGTACTATTTCCCTGACTTTTTCTCTGTAACGACTTGCTCAAACAGGATCGCATAAAGTTTATTCTTTCGATCCTCTTCGCGCAATGAGCCGTCAAGCGCTTTATCCACGAACCGTCGATCCGCACGGGTGTCTGCAGGGATCCTTGCATTTAAATCGGTCATTGTGGCCTGCCAAAATTCAGGTTGACAATTTGGGTCAGCAGCTACGGCCAATTGCAGAGCACGGTGATCATCTCCCTCCTTGAGAGCGGCTTTAGCTGCAATAATCATTTCATCACATTGACTTTTTTTCCGCGTCTTTAATAATTTCTTCCAGAGATCATTTGCATCACGTGAACACGGTGTGCCTGGAGGGCTACTCCCCAATTTGACCAGTGCCGCACTCAATCTGCCTTTATCTGCCAGTGCTTGACATGAAGGCAAAAAGACCTCACAATCATTCCATTCAATTTCCTGGATGGCATAAGCTGCATCATAGGCTGATCGAATAGTTTCCGGAGTTGCCTCAAGCTCCAGAATTGCTTGCCTGAGAGCGCTTTCTGCATCCTGACCCTTACCATAAAGAGGTACTTCCACAGATTTCAACTCGACAAGATCGCCTGGAGCCAGAATATTTAATAAAAGTTTGCCGGAGATGGATAGAGGGCGGCCAGAAGAAGACGGTTCTGGCAGGACCTTTTCATCCAGCTTGATGATTGGCTGAATAATCAACCCGGATGACATTCCCTCTGGAAATGCAGACGAACCTTGAATTAATCGCTCCACCTTTGCCGTAGTTATTTCAAGTACGGAAGCTGAAAGCTTTGGCGTAGAATGGCAGGATGCTACAAACGGATACTGAGCCAGAGCTAATGGGCCACTTAGCGCAAAAAGAAGAAATAGAAGAGAGGCAACGATTGTGGTTCTATTGACCATTCGATTCGCAATTAATATTGGTTGGAAAACTGAAAGCTCTACATCGGAACGCTTCCTTACACGAAACGAAGAAAATATGGTGCCAATATATAGTGCTACATATTTTAACCCCATTCATAAACAAAGCATGTCAAGGATCAAAAACAGAATCAAATCCAATCCGGGTCTTTGCTAAAAGAAACTTTCACGTTATCCCGAGTATTTGCGTTTATTTCCCAATCACTTGGAGGCGACTATGCTTTTTGAAGCAGCACAGAAATTAAGGTAGCATGCCTTCAAAATTCCGGCAGCAAGGCCTCGGCTCTCTTGGCTTTGGATAACATTGGCCTTTTTCGGAGGTTTATGGAAATGGCATCTACATGCCCACTTTCTCCTTGATCAGATATTCATTTCGGTTGGCAGCACTCCGAGAGATCAACTCCGCAAGGAACCCGGTTAAAAACAATTGTGTGCCGATGATCAAAGCCAGGATCCCGAAATAAAAAATGGGGCGATCGGCAATGCCATATTCCAGAATGACCAGTTTTTGATATGACAACCAAGCCAAGATCAAGAATCCGATAATAAAAAAAAGGATGCCCAATGGGCCAAACAGATGCATTGGCCGCTTGCCAAATCGGCTGATAAAGATGACAGACATTAAATCGAGCGGCCCACGAATGAAGCGTTCAATCCCGAATTTGGATTCACCGTATTTCCGCTCCTGGTGCTGAACCACTTTTTCGCCGATTCGCGAATATCCTGCCCATTTGGCGAGAACCGGAATGTATCGGTGCATGTCGCCATAGATTTCAACACTTTTGACGACATCAGACCGATAGGCTTTCAGTCCACAATTGAAATCATGAAGGGAGATTCCGGACATGCGTCGGACAGTCCAGTTGTAAAATTTGCTGGGCAAATTTTTAGTTAATGCAGGATCAAAACGCTCTTTTTTCCACCCAGACACAAGATCATAGCCCTGTTCACGGATCATGTTCACCATTTCCGGAATCTCCTCCGGATTATCCTGGAGGTCCGCATCCATCGTAATGACTACATCGCCTTTTGTCCGGGCAAAACCCGTATTCAACGCTGCAGATTTGCCATAATTACGTTGAAACCGAATCCCGAGTACTTCAGGATGTTCCTTTTGCAGATGACAGATAACGTTCCAGGATTGGTCTTGACTGCCATCATCAATAAACAGGATCTCATAAGTCCAGCTTGTCGGCTCAAGGACACGTCGTATCCATGCGAGCAACTCAGGAAGCGACTCTTCCTCATTCAACAAAGGAATGACCAGGCTCAGGTCCATGATTCCGAGAAATTAGATCGAGTTAAACCTCCAGTTCGGGATTCTTCCGACGAATAACCAAGGACACAATCAGTGCAATGATAAACCCTGGAAAGATGAGACCGAAACCATAAGCGAGCAGACTCTTTTTCACATCCAGTCCAAAGCCTTGTTCTTCCATCGTTTTGTTGATCTGATCGAGTGTTTCTTCATCCATATTTGCGGTGAATTTCTCCATGAGATCCATGGTCACTTCTTTTTGGACGTCCACCAATCCCGGATCAATGAAATTATAGAGGATGTACATGAAGAATGTCGTCAGCAAAGTTCCAATCACCCACACCAGAAAAGTTACTTTCAAGCCTTCCTTGAATTCGATGAATCCATCCTGATATTTCCGGATGGCGAGACCAGCCATCACCATCGTGGCACCAAGAGCGAGATAGGAGAACCATGCCCCATAGGTTATAAACCCACGGACATTCATCAAATAATACAACAGTGTCAATGCAATGGCGGCCATGCCGCCAATCAGGCCGTAGTTGATGCTTGTTTGGTTGGTATTCATCTGTTTGTGGTTGTTTTACCTGCCCAAAGATAATGGCTCCTTTGAATCCCACACCAGATCAGGCAGGAGAAGCATTCCGGATTGCCTGATTATTTGACACAATGCCAAAAACTCGTCCCTGCAGTTCTACGCCATCGAGAGGATTGTTTCTTCCTTTTGATGCTTGTTTAGCGATGCTGAATGTCCATTTTTTATCTGGCTGAAAAACAGTCAAATCTGCAGGAGCACCCTCTTGTACAACCGCTTTGGGCAAATCCAAAAGTCTGCGGGGCCCATCACTTAATTTTTCCAGTAATTCATCCAGTGAAACGACCGAAGGCACTAGATGCGATCGACTAAGGGAAAAAGTAGTTTCAAGTCCGGTAGCCCCAAATGCTGCGTAAGGAAATTCGACTTCTTTCTGGTCATCTTCCAGAGGCACATGTTGGCTGACGATGGCATCCAGAATCCTGTCCTTCAATGCCGAGCGCAAGGCTTCCCGATCTGTTTCTGATCTGAGCGGCGGCATCAATTTGAAGCGAGTATCATAGTTCTTGACGGCATCATCGGTGAAAATCAGGTTCCACACAGGCACAGTTGTGCCTAAGGCCAATCCTCCAAGCCGAGCATGTCGTATCATTTCAAGGCTTTCACTTGCAGAGATAGCATGAAGAATCATGCGGGATTCAGAATATTCAAGCAGCTGAATATTACGATAAACCTGGACTGATTCAGCCAATGAAGGTACACCGCGCATGCCCAGCATGGTGCTAACAGGTCCTTCATGAACTTGCCCCTGAACGGCCAGAGACGGATCCAATGGTTGATCAATGACCACCCCGTTCATGGCTTTGACATAGAGCAATGCGCGCAGGAGGAGACCTGCCCGATCGATTGGATGACTTCCATCACTGAATGCAACAGCACCGGCAGAATGCATGTCATAAAGCTCTGCGATTTCTTCGCCCTTGGCATCCCTGGAGATTGCTCCAATGGGTAAAATTCGAACTGCCTGGGTAGGGTTATTCTTTTGAAGATACAGGACTTCTGACTTGGATTGTACAACCGGTTCTGTATTCGGAAAAACGGCAACATGGGTATAGCCACCACGTGCCGCAGATTGGGCCAAAGTCATAAGGTCTTCACGATGCTCCTGTCCAGGATCCATGGATTGCGCGCCAATATCGACCCAACCTGATGAAACATGTAGATCTTCACCCTCCCAGATTTCTAAATCGTCCGAATCTATCCTGGATGCAATTCGATGAATTACTCCATTTGAAATGAGGATATCACATAATTGAAGATGGAGAGCATGTTGCGGGTTGTGAAGTGTGACTTGGCGTAGCAAGAGGTTCATAGTCGGTCCTTAAGTCTTCCAGAATCGAAGGAGTAACGATTCAATGGCAATAAACATCAGGGCTAAAATTACACACCAGCGCCATAATACAACGCCTCGTTCTTGTTCTCCAACCCAGATTGACAAATCCGCGAGTGCGGTTTCATCAGGAATCACGAATCCATTGGCCTTTATTCCATCAGCATCCAACATTTCAAGATCCGATTCCACACGATCAAAATTAAAAGCTACAGCACCTAATTCGCTGTCCTGATCATCCACCACCTGGTATATCCCGGCCTGCCCCATGCCATCGACAACACCCAATTTCACTCTGGATCCAATATATCTCTGTACTGGAACAAACTCCTCTTTTTCTGATCGAAGTCGAAGTAAACTTTCTGCCGTCTTGCGTGCGGGGACATTGAGTTCAACTTCTTTATCCCTTCCTATTGTATATGCCAACTGGTTATTACTTCGACCAGACAGTGCCATCTTATAAAGCATAGGAATAAAGACTTCCCCAGTACTTCCCAGATCACTATATTCTGAAGAAAGTGGAGCAGCACTGAGAAACAAATTCCCCAGTTCAAACGGATACCGCCCAATCATTGGTTGTCCATCCCGGTAAGTCATGAGAACTTCTTCATTCACCGGACGGTTTGATTTTAATCGGTAATTGCCCTTTGATGCAGGCAATTTCAAATTGGATCGGGCATTGGTATACACATCCTGAAAAATGTATGAATTGGTATTCAGATTGCTGACTTCGCGCACGGTAGACTCCCATGATTCCAGGATTCGTGCTCCTGCTTTAGAACACAAATCAGCGTATCCATTTAACTGAGTCTGGTCACCCTTGGGGAAAACTAATACGTTTCCACCGCCGCGAATAAACTGCTCTAATTCAGAAATCAAGCCAGAAGACAAGCCGGTCAACTCATCCAGTACAATTAATTGATAATTGGCAAACTGACCATAGTCTACCTGGTTGCCCTGTTGAAATACTGGGTCAAATGCTTGAATTCCTCGAACTCCACGTTCCAAAAATGGTGTTGGACGACCGCCATGAATTACCAGAACATCGATTCTCTCTTTGACTTCTGATGTCAAAAAATATTGATCGTCAAACTGTACTGGGAAGTCGGTGATTTTCAAGACCAAGGGCTCCCAGCCCGGACGTTGAGGCGTATAGATCAATGTATCGGTCACTGTCATCCCTTTCGGGATAGCCAATTGACTGATCGGTTTTTCCTGTCCGTTTTCAATCAAGGAAAGTCGGATCTGCTCAACATCTTCATCTCCATGATTTGTGACCTGTACCACCAAGGGATTCGCTTGTTGGACAATCAGGACCGGGCCTTCAAACCAGGCAGAATCAATACTGACATTCTGTTCCTGGACAGCTTGTAAAGGGATGGCTGCAATAGTCATCGCTGTGTCCTTAAAATCACCAATAAACGAAGTAGTGCGTTGAAAATCTGATATCAGATAGCTGAATTTTTTTCGTTCGGATTCCTGTCGAAGGATCTGTTGCTGACGCTGAAGAACAGTTTCCAGATCTTGTACCCGCGGACTCAACTGAATACCCGAGATCAAATCCCGAGCTTGTTCGCGGGACAGCAGTCGTTGTTCTTGTCCAGAATAATCATTGCTCATGACCTGAAAACGATCCTCTGGACCATAACCTTCGACTATGGATAATGCTTTCGTTTTGGCGACTTCCAACAAGGGAACGTCCTTACTCAAAGCACCCATGCTAAAGGAATTGTCGATGTAGATTCCCACCGCTTTGGGGCCTTGTCCGGCCGATTCGCCGCGGGGAAGAAAGGGTTGGGCAAATGCTGCGACAAGAAAAAGAATGGCTAAAATCCGAGCCAGCAAAACCAAGAGGTTGCGCAATCTGGAGCGGGAGGCTGTTTCCTCCTTTATCTCTCGTAAAAAACGAACATTGGTAAAATAGATCGGCTTAAACCTCCTGAAATAGAAGAGGTGGATTAATATGGGGATGGCAATGGCCAACGCGGCAAGGAGGAAACCTGGAAATAAAAATTGCATAACCTGATACTAACGCGAAGATGCGTTCAATCTTACGCAAAGCAAAGGGCAATTGTTCATCCGCAACAGAATTATCCTCATATGGCAGTCAATCGATACGTGAAGGAGAGTGAATTACAGTGATTAAGGTGATGAATGGCATCTTATTTGCGTTAAACCTGTCGTGGGTTTGGAAGAGTACTAAAAAACCCTAAACTTACCCTGATAACCGATAAAACAATGAGTGAAATAAAATCCTCCGTCAAGACTTATCTTCTTGAAGAACTGAATCTCCCTGTGAAGGCTGAGGAGTTGAATGATGATACGCCTTTATTGAGCAGCCGTCTGATAGACTCCATTTCTGCATTGCTTCTAGTTGAGTATTTGGAGAAAGAATTCAAGATCGAATTCCAACCGCATGAAGTCAACAATGACAATCTGGATTCGCTTCAACTGATCGAACAATTCGTTCAAAGCAAGCAATAACTTCAGAATGAGCGATCTAAAGCGACTCATTGCCGACTCATTCAGCCATTTTTCCTCGCAGATAGCCTTGGTGGACGAATCCGACCGGAGTCTGTCTTATACCCAATTAAAATACGGAGTTGATGCGCTTTCAACCGACTTGGAAAAGTATGGCGCTATCCCAGGCCATCGTATCGGTGTGTGCATGCCAAAGAGTCTGGAGTCAGTGTGTGCCCTACTCTCGGTAGTTCAAATCGAAGGAGCATATATCCCGTTAGATCCAGAGGCACCTGCCAGTCGAAACAGCTACATCATTGGCGATGCTCAGGCCTCACTTGTGATCACTACAACAGCATTGGCGCCTGCACTCATCGGAATGATGTCACCCTGTCGCATTGTTGACGTGAACATTCTGGAAACACCATGCCAATTGATCCAGCTGGATTACCCTGATTCAGACAAATTGATGGTGCCTCTGAATCTTGCATACATCCTCTACACATCAGGATCAACCGGACAACCCAAAGGCGTGATGATTACCCATCAAAATGCCATGTGTTTCATTCAATGGGGGATCAAAACTTTTGATCTTGTGGAAGATGACGTGCTTTCCTCCATCGCTCCCTTCCATTTTGACCTCTCCGTATTTGATCTATATGCCGGCCTGGCAAGCGGAGCACGAATTATTTTAATTCAACCATCATCTGTAAAGAATCCAATGATTTTGGCGGAATTAATCGATCGGTTCAAGATCACGGTTTGGTATGCCACCCCGACAACACTTAAAATGATGCTTCGATTTGGACGGATGAATCGATACTCACATACGTCTTTACATTCCGTATTATTTGCAGGTGAGGTCTTCCCGATTGCCCCTTTGAATGAATTGCGTACACGGTGGTCACAAGCTAAATTTTACAATCTCTACGGCCCAACTGAGACCAACGTGTGTACATATTTTGAATTGCCGACCGAGGTTGACCAAAATCAAACCCATCCATTTCCAATTGGTTACCCTTGTTCATATGCAATTTGCGCAATAGATGATGGCAGTCAAATTCATAATGTGACTTCAGGTCTGGAAGGCGAACTTCTGGTTGCAGGTGAATCTGTTATGGGTGGATATCTCAATCAGCCTGATCGAAATGAATCTGCCCTGCTACTGCATGATGGAATGCGATTTTACAGGACAGGAGATATCGTCCGTATCGACAATCAATTATTGATTCACTATATCAGCAGAAAGGACAGGATGGTCAAGCGACATGGATTCAGAATCGAACTGGGCGAAATTGAAGCGAGTTTGCATACCGAACCGAGGATTGCTGAAGCAGGCGTCATCCGCCGTATGTCCGGGCCAACCCTTTCTGAAACAAAAATTGTCGCCTTTTACTCGACCAACGAATCTGAAAACGAACTGGATATCCCCTACTTGCAATCCTTTTTATTGACGCATATCCCGTCCTATATGTTGCCAGATCAGTTCGTCTATCTTGAAGAAATGCCCAAGACAAGTACGCATAAGGTCGATTACACTGCATTGAATCGATTCAAATAACACGTGCTGAAACCATGTATGCATTTGCCCCGGAACCGAGCCAGAAACTGATCAGACAGGATATCCTGGAGCTGACGGCTACCTTTCCAGGAGGCCATCTATCAGCAGCACATGTGCGGGATATTTGGTTGCAACTTGGTCAGACAGGGCTTCCTGGGATGGCAATTCCTGTAGAATATGGCGGGCGAGGTTATGACGTCTTAACGACAGTGATCGCCTTTGAAGCGTTAGGCTACGGGTTTCCCAATAATGGCTTCAATTTTTCAGTTGCTGCACACCTACTGGCATGTGTGATACCACTTTGGTTGTATGGATCAAATGACCTGAAATCAACTTACCTACCAGGCCTTTGCTCAGGCAAGTTGATCGCGGCAAACGGCATGAGCGAACCATCATCAGGATCTGATGCCTTCAGCATGAAGACCATTGCCCTGCCCCAGGCGGAAGGGTTTTCCATTCGAGGATCGAAGACGTTTGTCAGCAATGGTCCTATTGCAGATAATGTCTTATTGTACGCGGCAACAGACCCTGAGAAAGGGTTTATGGGTGGAATAAGCGCATTCTGGATCGACCGCCAGATGCATACGTTTACGAGCAGTGCCCCATTGGAAAAGGCCGGATTGGCAGACAGTCCAT
>JAHEAU010000310.1 GCA_024642625.1 Lewinellaceae bacterium | reverse complement strand
GGTGGCATATGTCGATGACTATGCCCACCATCCGGTAGAGTTGCTCGGATTAGTCCAGGCTGTCCGATCCCGGTTTCCTGGCCGAAAAATTACGGTTATATTTCAGCCGCACCTTTACACGCGGACCCGTGATTTTGCAGATGAATTTGCGGCCGCCCTGGATCTGTTTGATTTTCCCTGGGTTACAGATATTTATCCGGCAAGAGAACTGCCTATTCCAGGCGTGAATACACATATGCTTCTGGAGCGCATGACGAATCCGAATAAACGCTTTGTCAAGCAGGAAGAACTACTGGACACTATTCTGAAAGCACAACCGGATGTCTTGGTCACAGCAGGAGCAGGGGATATTGATCGAATGATCCCGAATATTACTCACCTTTTAAATCCCAAAACAACATGAACATTGCTTGGTGGACTACATTTCGACGCCGCAGCCGTCTAATCTGGTTGATTTTATTTATTGCAATCGCTGTTACCGTGAGTACAGCTATGCTGTCCAAACGGGAAGCGATTGTACACGAAGTCATTATTGAAATCAAACCACTGGCTGATGGAGGTGAATTGCTTACAATGGAAGAAGTCCGAAAATTGCTTGAGGCCAAATTTCCGTCCAGGGATTCAGAACAATTATCCAAGGTGCCTTTAGTGACATTGGAAGAGGCAATCCGAGCACATCCCATGGTGGAACAAGCGGATGTTTATGTTGATGCCCGCAATCGAGTAAGAGTACGTATCGAACAGCCTGAGCCGTTAATCAGGATCATCGATCAACGGGGAGCTGGATATTACCTCGACGCCAATGGTGATCGTATTCCACTATCAAGGCATTATTCACCTCGAATTATTGTGGCAACCGGTGCCATTCCAGCCTACCGGGATAGTATAATGAAGCATCCTGAGCACATCCTTGCTCAACTCGTCCAGCTTGGCGAAAAGATTACTGAGGATAAATTCATGAACGCCTTAATCGAACAGGTTGATGTCAGAAATGGCGAAATGTACCTGGTGCCCAAAATGGGAAAATTTGAGATTCTCCTCGGGGATGCAAATGACCTGGAAAGTAAGTTTAGCCGATTGAAGGCATTTTATCGAAATGTACTCCCTTCGGCTGGCTGGTCTCAATACAAGCTTGTCAATTTGTCTTTTGATAAGCAGATTGTCTGCCGAAAGGCATAAATCAGGTATTTGTTCACATAATGTGAATAAATCTTTAGGGATATTAAAAACACTTGTAATGTTTCCCAGTATCTTCGCTGCTACGGGAAATAACACCAAACCAAGGTAAATCTGCGATTGATGGAAGCCATGAAAAAAGCAGGAGATATAGCTCCATTTACAGTAGCATTGGACATAGGGACAACAAAGGTCTGTGTCCTTATCGGTCGTAAAAATGAACATGGGAAACTGGACGTTCTGGGATTTGGTAAAGTCGAGTCAAATGGCGTGCTGCGTGGCGTTGTGTCCAATATTGAAAAGACAGTTCAAGCCATCAACGAAGCGATTCGTAAGGCGGAACGAATGGCTGGTTTTTCAATAAAACATGTTAATGTTGGAATTGCCGGGCAGCATATAAAATCTATTCAACATCGGGGCATTTTGACTCGTGATAACAGCCAAGAAGAGATCGACGATCAGGACATCGAACGGCTGATCATGGACATGCATAAACTGCAATTACCTCCGGGAGAGAAGATTATCCACATTATTCCCCAAGAATACACAGTCGATAACGAACAGGGTATTGTTGACCCTCGTGGGATGTCTGGAGTGCGTCTGGAAGCAAATTTCCATATTGTAACTGGGCAAGTCACTGCCATTCAAAACCTGAATCGGTGTATTGAGAAATCTAGGTTGGTCGTCGATGAGATAACACTTGAACCCATTGCTTCTGCCACATCTGTTTTAAGTAAGGAAGAAAAGGATGCTGGTGTTGCTTTGGTTGATATTGGTGGCGGGACCACTGATATCACGATTTTCCATGACGGGATTATTCGGCATACGGCTGTTATTCCTTTTGGAGGTAATGTGATTACCAAGGATATCAAGGAAGGTTGCAATATTATGGTTGATCGGGCTGAAAAGCTCAAGGTGCAGTTTGGATCTGCATTGTCAAGTGAAGTATTTGACAATCTTGTGATTTCCATTCCTGGACTGAAAGGTCATGGTCATAAAGAAATCTCAGAAAAGAATCTGGCACGTATCATCCAGGCGAGAGTTGAAGAGATCATGGATTACGTGATCTGGGAAATACAGAAAGCTGGTTTTGAGCGCAAATTAGTCGGCGGTATTGTATTGACAGGTGGTGGAGCCATGTTGCGTCATATTGCTCAATTGACTGCATACCACACCGGATTGACATCCAGAGTTGGACAACCGAATGAGCATTTGGCTCATGGCTATCCTGAGGAATTGGTCAGCCCGATTTACGCCACAGCCCTTGGCCTGTTGTTGCGTGGTGCCGAAAAACCATATTTTCCAGAAGAGGAAGCCCGGGAAGAACTTTATAATGAAACGAATCGCCCTGCTTTGGATCCATCAAATCCTTCTGAAGAAGGACCGAGCTGGTTCAATAAGATGTTTGAGCGAGCCAAAGACTGGATCAAAGAAGAGCAGGACTTGAATCTTTGATCTTGAAACACCTATTTTTTTTAGATTTAAACACCTCCCATGATGGAATTCTTAGTTTCTCACGATAGCAGCCATATCATAAAAGTGATCGGTGTCGGCGGTGGAGGCAGCAATGCTGTTAACCACATGTTTGAACAGGGTATCACAGGTGTAGATTTCATTGTCTGCAATACCGATAGCCAGGCTCTTGCTCTAAGTCCAGTACCTATTCGGATGCAATTGGGACCCAACCTGACCGAAGGTCGTGGAGCTGGTTCGATTCCCGATGTGGGTAAAGAAGCCTGCCTCGAATCTGTTGAAGACATTCAACGGTTGTTGGAAAATAATACCCGCATGCTCTTTATCACTGCCGGTATGGGTGGTGGAACGGGCACAGGTGCAGCGCCTATTATTGCGAAGGTGGCTCGTGAACTCGGGATCCTGACTGTAGGTATTGTCACCATTCCCTTCCAGTTTGAAGGAAAGCGTCGACAGAAACAGGCTATGAATGGTTTGGAACAGTTTAAGAAAAACGTCGACACACTTATTGTCATTACCAATGAAAGATTGCGTGAAATTTATGGAGACCTTGGATTGCGCGACGCGTTTTCACATGCAGATGATATTCTGACCACGGCTGCTCGAGCCATTGCAGAAATCATCACTGTACCTGGTTATATCAACGTTGACTTTGCCGATGTGAATACGGTTATGCGTGACAGTGGTGTCGCTATCATGGGCGTAGGTGTTGCTGAGGGCAGTGACAGGGCAAGGGAAGCCATAGATATGGCGTTGACTTCGCCGTTGTTGGAAGACAATAATATTCAGGGAGCACAGCATATTTTGTTGAATATTTCATCTGGTACCCGCGAGGTTACGATGGATGAGATTATGATGATCACTGACTTTGTCCAGGAGGAGGCAGGAGCAGGCACGGATGTCATTTGGGGTAACTGCTACAATGAAGATTTGGGTGATAACCTATCCGTCACCTTGATTGCCACCGGATTTAAAAGCCATGGAGCTGGTGACCGTATGGACAATGAAGGCCGGATCATTCAGAAATTGGATGAAG
>JAHEAU010000309.1 GCA_024642625.1 Lewinellaceae bacterium | reverse complement strand
TCAAGCTCTCCGATTTGTTGGAGATACGTGAAGGTTTCGAGCGCCTCAGCCTCATCCACGATCTGAAGAGCGACGCCGACATGTACAAGAAGATAATCTCCCGGTTTAGCCTCCGGCGTCATGGACAGATTGACTTCCTTGATGATACCACCAAAAGAGACTCTGCCCAAGCGAAAAACATCGTCCAACTGTGCAGATATCGACTCAAGTTTACCAGGTATAGCGAGACACATGATTTAACAGGTTTAAAGCGTAGCAGAAACTAAGGTTGAGGAATGAGCATGACATAAGGATTTGCCTCTTTCCTCTTGCCAGTATAATGCAAGTTGTCCTAAAGGAATGTTTTCGTCATTCGGGGACAATTGACGGTGACGCAGGATGGTCAGATCATTGCCAAATCGTTGTCCAACCAGATGATTGAGCAGTTCGTTTTGCCAGACGCCTCCACTCAATGCAATCCGTTTGATGCCCGCAGCTCGAGCGATTTGGCCAATTTTTTCCACAAGGCTTCCGTGGAATGCAGCGGCGATTTCAGAAATTGCCCGACCCGTTTTCCGGTCGGCAAGAATATGCTCGATCAATTCGGTCCAATCCAGCGCACCTTCGTTTTCAGTTGTCCAGGGGTATGCAGAGGTTTGGGGCGCTCGTGCGGCAAGGGTTTCCAGATAGAGAGCCGCTTGACCCTCAAAAGACTGGACCTTTGCAAGACCAAGCAAAGCAGCAACCCCATCAATCAGTCTGCCCATACTCGATGTCATCATTTGATCATCTTCGCGCAGCACCCTTCGATAAAAGTCAATTACTTTTTCCGGAAATAAATCGTTGATGATTTGCGTGCCATTGGCTAAACCATCGGTGAGAGAGAGCGCGGAAAGCCTGGGCTCGCGAGCCATTTTATCGCCAAGGATCAATGGGAAAGGCATTAAGTAAGCCAGTCGACGATAGTCTTCTCCGTCTCGAACGAAAAATTCCCCTCCCCACATCGTATGATCATCTCCGTATCCAGTTCCATCCCAAATTACGCCAAGCGTAGGTTCAGGGTCAGTCAGCAGTGCGTGTTCTGCCAGCACTGCCGCGAAGTGTGCCAGGTGATGCCCGTATGTTCTCAATGGCGTATCTGTTGCATGCGCTAATTTTGCCCCATATCGGGATGTAAAATACCCTGGGTGGTTGTCTGTCAGTATGACTTCAGGCCGTACTTCCAGTATTGACAACAAATGCCCGGTCACATGTTTGAATGATTCTTCAGCGTCAAAACTTTCTAAATTTCCAAGGTATTGACTGATATGTGTGAGGCCGTTATGCTGGACTGCCAGCGCCCCTTTCATATGAGCACCCAAAGCCAATACGGATTCTTTCCATGCTGGAAATGCCTGATGGATATAGGCAGGAGCATATCCGCGCGACCTGCGGATGACAAGTGGTTCAGAATCTGGTCTAAGCCATCGGATCACACTGTCATCCTGTGGCACGAGGATTTCACGATCGTGATGGATAAAATGGTCTGCAATAGAAGATAAGCCCGATCTGGCATCTTCTTCCCGATATAAAATAGGTGAACCACTGAGATTGGCACTGGTGGCCACAATGGGGTGGGGGAAAGCCGCCAGGATCATAGCAAATAAGGGTGTGTTTGGCAACATGACACCAATCTGATCAAGCCGTGGTGCGACATCCTCAAGAGATATACCAGATAGAATGTGGCTGTTTGTTGGACAGATGACAATAGGGGATTCCGGGCTCTGTAGTAGTTTCCTGATACCAGGATGAAGGTGTACATCACCGGAGAGCGTGTCCACATCAGGATACATGATGGCGAAGGGCTTATCCGGCCGGTGTTTGCGTAGACGAAGTCGTCGAATGGCTTCCGGGTTTCGGGCATCGGTCATGAGGAGATATCCGCCAAGACCCTTCACGGCCAGGATTTGACCCAATTGTAATGCTTGCGCGGCGAGATCAATGATCTGTTGAGTGTTCTGGATACGGAGGGCTGTCTGGCCGTCTTCCCAGGTCAGTGGGATGGCACAGTCGGGGCAGGAGTTGGTCTGTGAAAAGGAGCGTCTGTCCATCTCATTCATATATTCCAATGTGCACGAGGGACAGGGCGAGAACGGTGACATCGTGGTGCGTTCCCGATCATAGGGAAGATGCGAGGTGATACTGTATCTGGGGCCACATTGCAAACAGGTCGTAAACGCATAGCCTCCCCGGCGATTATTCGAATCCGTGACCTCTGAACGGCACGATAGGCATATACCGCGGTCGGGTGTCAGAACCAGATCTGAATGTGCGCAATCATCACTTTTTCGAATGGTAAAACCTGACAGATGAGTGGCGCGTACCTCTTGAATATCGATATCCAGAATATGGGTATAATCAGGTAGTTGTTCCCGGATAAGAGCAATGCTTTTTTCAATTGATATGTTATTGCCCGCTAATTCAAGATGGACCCCGTCCTTGCCATTACTGATCCACCCATTCCATCCCCGTTCACGTGCCAATTGACATACCAATGGCCGAAATCCGACACCCTGGACCTGGCCCCGAATATGGATGTGATATTGCTCCTGATCAGTCATATCTGGTGAGGTCTAAAAGCATTTTATTTTATCTACATATCGAAAAGTAAAATCCCAAAAATCAAATCCCAAAACACAAATTTGAATGTTCATAGGCTTGGGATATCTGGGGAATTAATTTTCCTTTTCCCTTTAGTTGGTTCGCTCTTCGGTCTTCAGCTCAAATTCTTGATTCCCGACTTTCCCTCAGTCTCTCTGTGCCGCAGGCACACCGTCTCAAATTCACCACAGATATTGTGCATTTATTACCCAAGCCTCAACTCTCAACTCTCCACCCTCAACTCCCCACACTCCACTCCGGCTTTTTCCTTCAACCAGTTATACCATTCTTCCATGCCCTGACCCGTGGTGGCAGAAACCTGAATAAATGTGTCAATATGGCTCACCTTACGGGCCGACTCAATCATCTTGTCGACATGAAAATTGACATAGGGAAGGAGGTCAATCTTATTGATCAGACAGATATCTGCTGAATGGAACATGTCCGGATACTTCAGAGGTTTATCATCCCCTTCAGTCACCGAAATGATGATGACTCTGGCGGATTCACCCAGATCAAACATAGCTGGACAGACCAGATTGCCGACATTTTCAATAAATAATATAGCGTCTTGGGAGGGTTTAAGGTGCTTGATGGACGCATTCACCATTTCTGCATCCAAATGACATCCTTTGCCTGTATTGATCTGGACAACCGGCACTCCGGTTTCCTTGATCCTGTCGGCATCACAACTTGTTTGTTGGTCGCCTTCGATCACATAGCATGGGATATCCGGGTGAAGATCAGTAAGCGTGCGTTCCAGAAGGGTTGTTTTTCCAGAGCCGGGAGAACTAACCAGATTTAGAGCCGTAATACGACGGGCCTCGAAGAAGCCACGATTGCGTTCAGCCAGTAATTGGTTCTTGTGCAGGATATCTTTTTCAAGAGTAAGGACACGACTCTCTGTCGAGTGATGTTCGTGATGATGATGCTCGGATAAATGATGTTCATGGGATTTTTCCTTAATTCCGTGGAGATGATGTCCGTCTCCATTACATCCGCAGGTGATACACATGATGGGTTGGGTTTAGGTTAGTGAACAGTCAACGCATGAACGCGCAATTCCT
>JAHEAU010000308.1:2418-3690 GCA_024642625.1 Lewinellaceae bacterium | reverse complement strand
TTATGCCCAGAATATTACGGACGAATTTATAAATCCAATAGTACTGACAGATGATCAGGACAATCCGGTGGGAAGTATCCGGGATGGAGACACGGTAATCTTTTTCAATTTTCGAACCGATCGTCCTCGTCAACTGACTGAAGCGTTGAGTCAAAAGAATGGAGCAGATCATGATATGCAACCACTGGCCATCACGATGGTCACTATGACGCAATATGACAGTGATTTTAAAAATATACAAGTGCTTTTCCCCGAAACTGATATTCGCGGAACGATGGGAGAATATCTTTCTCAACTTGGAAAAACTCAGTTACGCGTAGCAGAGACTGAAAAATATCCACATGTCAGCTATTTCTTTTCCGGCGGTAAAGAAGATTTATTTCCGGGTGAATCCAGGCTTCTAATCCCCTCCCCAAAAGTAGCCACCTATGATTTGCAACCTGAAATGAGCGCTTTGGAAGTTACCTCCAGAACTATTGAAGCGATTGAACAAAGTCATCCTGATTTTATATGCCTTAATTATGCCAATACGGATATGGTTGGCCATACAGGCGTTTTTTCAGCAGCGGTTAAAGCAGCTGAAACAGTTGACCATTGCCTTTCCAGAATAATTCCGGTGTGCCTTGAACATGGGTATTCCATATTCATTATTGCAGATCACGGAAATGCAGATGTCATGGTCAATCCGGACGGCTCTCCTAATACCGCTCATTCCAAAAAACCGGTTCCGGTCATTTATGTGTCTGCAGAAGCAAAAGATTATATATTGAAAAAAGGACGACTGGCTGATATTGCGCCAAGTATCCTTTTTGCTATGGGACTCCCGATTCCGGACTCCATGACAGGAAATGTCCTCCAGGCATCGCGTAAATAATCGTATTATTTTCGCCGCCTATAGCAACAAGGCATTTTTTTATTGAGTAACTTAGTACACACCACCCACAATTATTGTTCACCAAAAATCATAATGCGATGAAAACGTTGCAAAAACTCACTGCGATCATTTTATGCGGTCTCTTTTTTATTTCCATTGGTTGTAGTAAAAAAGACGATGGCCCTTCAGGATGTAACTGGGCACTTGAGGTGCAATCTGAAAGTACAGCCCTTTCTAACGCTGTAAATACCTATATTGCTGATCCCACCACCGCAAATTGCCAGGCATATATCAATGCCTATCAAAACTATCTCAATGCCCTGGAGGACAATTTGAACTGTGCAGGATTAAATGGCCAACAAGCTGAATTACAAGCTGCCATTGATCAGGCGCAGGCT
>JAHEAU010000308.1:0-2408 GCA_024642625.1 Lewinellaceae bacterium | reverse complement strand
GAACTTAATACTATTGGTTGCTAATCTACCGATATACGACTTAGAAATATTATTGAAAAAAATCCCTCTTAATGCAGCGAGGGATGAAATCCATGGATTTCATCCCTCGCATTTTTTTTAATAATTATTCAAAAGGAATGCCCCGTGAGGCATTAATCCGTTTGAATCTGGATTTCCCCTTTCACTGTCATTTCTCCGGAAGTTCCATTGAAAATCAGATAATCGGTACCCGGTAAAAAGATGTTTCTCAACACATAAACATCCCAGAGGGTCAGGAAGCCGTAATTATCAAAAGCCGCACCTGGGAATCCGGTTAGACCGCTGATGATATCCATATTTCTAAATTCAACAGATTTACCCGTAAGAATCTTAATACCGCCACTCACATTTGATTTCAGCGTAATCTTTGGAGTAAGATCTGAAATGATAAATAAGTTCTTGTCAATCTCTAATCGTCCGACGGTGAGCACTAATTCCTGATCTGCCAGTATCGGATGGAATGAAATCGTATCCCCATCTTCCGCGCAATCCACCATATACCTGAGTGATCCCGGGATGTCATCCATGGTAGTGGTAACCAATCGACTACACGCAGAACCCTCAATAAAGTAATTGCCCTGATCATTTTCTCCATTCGTGATGGTCACCGGAATGGTATCATTCACCATATTGGTATTCGGCACAAGATCCCCATCATTCGATACATCAATATCTTTTACATTCGTATACCCTGCCGGCTGAATTTCGACAATGACGTAACTACCCGTTTCGACCACAGGAAATGAATAATAACCATCATTGGTCGTTTGCGCGGTGGCCACCAGTGCATCGGTATCTGCTATTCCATCCAGATTATTGTCACGATGCAATTCGATAAAGACGTCCGGCAAACCTTCCGCAGGATCGGGGTTTTGATCACTATCAAAATCATTAAAGACACTTCCGGAAATCATACCCGGTGCTGTCACTTCATAGAAGTTATTATCCGCATCCAGCTCTAATGGCTCTACCGTCACCGGTATAATATTGTCATTAGGATTCAGATTCGGTACAGAGTCCATATCTTCCGATGCATCCTCATCATACAAGCTGATGTATCCGGCAGGCTGAGTCTGCACAATTACATAATATCCGGGGAGAAGCGTAGCCATTGAGTACAATCCGGTGGAATTAGTAAACACGCTTCTGACCGCCACGTTATCATCCTGTATCCCATCCAGATTCTGGTCTTTGTACAATCTTATGTTTACACCCGGAATTGGCGTTTCATCTGATTTGCGAACATTTCCGGTAATGTTACCGGGACAGAAGTTTACAGGAAACTGGAATGTTGAGGTATCTCCACAAGAAGCCCCGGGCTCATTAGAGTGTACAATCAATGTCACAGTTTTTAATCCATTTGATAAATATTCAATGGTATGCGGACCATAGGTGTCTGCTGTCGGCGGACTCGCTCCCAATCCAAAATTCCAACTATACGAATAACCTGGCTCTTCCGGCGCGGTGATTTCAAATGTTTTATTTTCCAGTACACAAGGACTTCCCGTAGGTGACGTAAAGCTGGCATCAGGCACGACATTCACATGAATATTAGAAACCGTATCTGATACTGACATACATCCGGGTGTTCCAAGCGTAAGGATTACCCAGGCACCTTCATTCCCATTTGTTGGGTTATAATCATAAATCACATCTATAGGTCCTATGCCTGAACCGGTTGAAGGATTGGAACCTGAGCCGAACTCCCAATCATAAGATATTGGATCAATTCCGGGATCCACGGCTTCAAAAACCACTATATCCCCTGAACAAATAGTATCCATTGCCAGGCCTAATATTTCCGGATTCAACGGATTGGTAACTGTGATATTCTGAAGACATGTGGAAGAATTTCCACAGGCATCTGAAGCCGTCCATGTCCGCTCAATAAAATATCCATTTGATTCAGGATCGTCCAAAGTAACATCCATGTAAACGATCTCGGGTGCATTATCACAATTATCTGTAGCAGACGCAGTTCCTGTATTTTCAGGCAAAGTACTTTCAATACACTCAATAGTCACATCTGCAGGGCAGGTGATTTCTGGTACTGTACTGTCCTCGATGGTGATAATTTGCTCACAGGAGGTTTCATTTCCACAGGCATCCGTGACAAACCAAGTTCGTGTAATTAAATACTCTTGTGGACAACTTGGCAAATCAGTAGTGATGTCAGAATAGGTTACTATAGGTGCCGGATCGCAATTGTCGGTGCCGGTCGCCTCACCTGTATTCTCCGGCAAGGTTACTTCAGTACATTCAATTGTAACATTTACCGGGCAGGTAATTTCAGGAGGCGTGCTGTCCTCTACATCAATCATCTGAACACAAGTAGAAGTATTTCCACAGGCATCTGTGGCCAGCCAGGT
>JAHEAU010000077.1 GCA_024642625.1 Lewinellaceae bacterium | reverse complement strand
AATCAGGTGAGTATCGATGGTGGAGTGACCTGGAGCAGATTTGGCGAGGATAAAAAGCATGTCGATAACCATGCGCTTTGGATTGAACCCACTGATCCACGACATATGATATCCGGATGTGATGGTGGCGTATATGAGAGTTTTGATCAAGGAAAGAACTGGGATTTTAAAGCCAACCTGCCCCTTGCAGAATGTTACAAAGTGACAGCCGATAATGCCAAGCCATTTTATAATGTGTACATCGGCACCCAGGACAATAACAGTTTGGGTGGTCCTTCGCGGACGATCAATTCTGGCGGAATTAGCAACGCAGATTGGTACTTCACGCTCGGCGGAGATGGTTTTGAAACGCAAGTCGATTGGGAAGATCCCAATACCGTTTATTCTCAATCTCAGTTTGGTAACCTGACGCGGTATGACAAACAGACCGGTGAACGACTGTATTTGCGCAGCTTTGAAGAAAAAGGCGAAGAGGCCTATCGCTTTGACTGGGATGCTGCTTTACTGATTTCCCGACATGACCACAAACGGCTGTATCACGGAGGAAACAAGGTGCTTCGATCCGATGATCGGGGTGAAAGCTGGCGCGAGATCTCTCCAGATCTGACGCGGGGTGTTCCAAAGGAATTACATAAACTGATGGGCCGGAACTGGAGCATCGATGAGATGATCGCCAAATCCTCTTTTGCTCATATTGTCACTATCGCCGAGTCTCCACTGGATGAGAATATCCTTTATGCTGGGTCCGGAGACGGGTTGTTACACTATTCTCACGATGGCGGGAAAAACTGGGAACGAGGACAATTGAACGGCTTGCCGGAGTTTGCAAGGATTCACCAGATCATTGCCTCTGCCCATGACACCAGTGTAGCTTATGCCGCCTGCCATGACTTTTTTGCAGGCAACTTTAAACCTTATTTATACAAGACCACAAACGGTGGTCAAAGCTGGAATCTGATCAATGCCAATTTGCCGGAAAAAGGAGTGACCTATACTATTGGAGAAGACCATGTCAATCCAGATTTGCTGTTCGTTGGGACAATGTATGGTGTGTTTGTTTCGAATACGCCAAATCCACACTGGGTGCAACTAAAGGGTGGCCTCCCTGCCTCCATGTGTGTGATGGATTTGGATATTCAGAAAGATGAAAATGATTTGGTCATCTCTTCATTTGGCCGAGGCGTGTTCATTCTGGACGATTATTCACCCCTTCGGAAAATGACGCCAGAGGCGCTGAAAGAAGATGCTTTCCTCTTTCCGATAGACGAAGGGTTGATGTTTATTGAAGCTGACCCTTTGGGCTTTCCAGGTGTAGGTTTTCAGGGCGCCAGTTATTTTACAACTCCCAATCCCAAAGTCGGTGCGGTGATACGCTATTATATCAAGGATGAATTCAAATCCTTGAAGGATCAACGGAATGATGCCGAAAAGAAGCTTCAGGAAGCGGGAAAGGATGTGAAGCACCCCAGTTATGAGATTCTGAAAAAGGAGGCGAATGAAGAGGAGCCTTATTTGCTTTTTGCCATTTCTGATCTGCAAGGTCAAGTGGTACGAACCATCAAACAATCCCTTGGGACAGGAGTCCAACAAGTCATCTGGGATTTTCGAACCAGCCCGGTTGGCCCCATTTCATTAACTCCATATGACAATTCTATTCCATGGAATACGCCAGAGTTGGGATACATGGTTGTCCCTGGTCAGTATCTGGTGTCCATGTATAAGGTAGAAGCGAATCAGATGACTTCTTTGGCTGAGCCCCAGGTGTTGACTTGCCGTCCTTTACATAAACCAAATTATCCACCATCTGAACAAGTGATCCTGGATCGGTTCAACAAGGAGACAGCCAAATTATCCCGTGCTATGTCTGCTGTGGATGCACATCGAAGCCACCTTGAATCCAATTTGCCATATTTGGACCAGGCCATTCGGAGTGCCTCGCAACTACAGCCTCAATGGCTGGCAGATCTCTCGACAATCAAATTGCGGTTGAAGGCAATCAATGAAGAACTGAATGGCGATCCACTGCTTGTTCGATATGAAGGGCAGGGGCGTATGTCATTGAAAGGCAAAGTGGATTTGATTGTGTATTCATTGTGGTCGACATCCTCCTCCACAACGGGTACATACCAACGGGCTTATGAAGAAGCAAAAGCTGATTTTGATCAGGTTTTGGCAGACATCCGGGAAGTGGATACCTGGATAAAATCAATGGAGCAACAGCTGGAAAGTGCGGGTGCACCGTATACCCCAGGCCGTTTCCCAGAATGGGAAAAGGAATAGAAATAGAATCATTCAATCTTGAGAGAAGGGAATGAAGTCGATTGATTTCATTCCCTTTTTCTTTGGATAAAGAGAAGGATACGATATTGTATGCTGATTCTGAGGAAGTTGATCCAAAGTAAATTCAACTACTGCATTCATTGCTTTATGTAAGAGTTTTCTTTCGCCAAGCGAATTCCAGGATTCAATGTGAGAGATGAGATGATTTCTTGACTGACTTATAAACGAACTGCCAATCCACCAAGATATTGATTGAAGCACATGATGGGGGATCGATTTTTGAATATCATCGCATACTTCAGATAAAAACCACGAATTCGAGAGCTGTCTTTTCTGATTCTTGCCCTATATTGCTTGCCGTGTGGAAAAGGCAGGATTTTCGACCATCATCAAGCTGTTTTCCAGGTTTTCTTTTGATTCGCATTTAGGGCAACACATATGGAAATTTTCTACCTGATCATTATTGGTGTATTGTTTTTATTGGCCGTGTCCGACCTGATTGTCGGCGTGGCCAATGATGCAGTCAATTTTCTCAACTCTGCAGTTGGGTCAAAGGCCACTCATTTCAAGGTAATCCTGGCCGTTGCGGCATTGGGGATAATTGTTGGATGTACCTTTTCCAGTGGGATGATGGAAGTTGCCCGAAAGGGGATCTTTCATCCGGAGCATTTCTATTTTTCTGAATTGATCCTCCTGTTTCTAGCTGTGATGGTCACTGATGTGATCCTCCTGGATACGTTCAATACGTTTGGGATGCCAACATCCACTACAGTGTCCATTGTTTTTGAATTGCTGGGTGCAGCTGTGGCTATATCACTCATCAAGATCTGGACTTCTCCCGAAGCGCTTGATCTTGGGCAATACATCAACTCTGGGAAAGCGTTGGCAATTATATCCGGTATTCTATTATCAGTGGTCATTGCATTCTCGGCGGGGATACTGATCCAATACCTCACTCGATTGCTTTTTTCATTTGACTATGATCATCGATTGAAATATTTTGGATCGATCTGGGGCGGTCTTGCAATTTCAGCGATTACCTATTTCCTGTTGATCAAAGGGGCCAAAGGGGCTTCATTCATGAGTGATGCCACGATCGATCGGATTGTCGACAATACGTGGGCCATTCTGTCCATCAGTTTTGTTGCATGGACAGTCATTCTTCAGTTGTTGACCATGTTCACCAAAGTGGACATTCTCAAGCTGATCGTGCTTATTGGCACGTTTGCCTTATCCATGGCCTTTGCTGGAAATGATCTGGTCAATTTTATTGGTGTGCCACTTGCCGGATATAATGCCTATGAAATCTGGGTTGCATCGGGAGGTATTGCACCGGATAATCTGCTCATGGATGGTCTCGCTGGCAAGGTTCCTACGCCGACGATCCTGTTATTGCTAGCTGGGGTAATTATGACCATTACCCTCTGGTTTTCAAAAAAAGCCCGAACAGTTGTTCAGACCTCCCTGG
Organism: Lewinellaceae bacterium; assembly: GCA_024642625.1. Lineage (GTDB taxonomy): Bacteria > Bacteroidota > Bacteroidia > Chitinophagales > Saprospiraceae > JAGNXB01. Next base: position 10,207 of record JAHEAU010000077.1, on the reverse strand, counting down.
ATCTGGGTCGTCAATATGAGGGCACTGAGCGATTTACATCTTATCCACTTTCTCGTCGATTGGTTCGCAATTTTTCCAAAATGAGTTCTTCTGTCGTGCGCGTCTTGCCAGATGGATTTAAGCGGACAATGGAAAAACAGTTTGATGAGCGGCCATTTTCAGCCAAACAAGCTCATTTGGGGGACGACGCACCTTCATTCGACTTGATTCGGGCATCTGTGACTCTAGTTGTGGCAAGCATCCTGATTACCTTGGGTACCAACTTGAAGCTACCATTATCCACCACCTATGTTACGTTTATGGTGTTTATGGGAGCTTCGCTAGCAGATGGAGCCTGGGGACGCGAAAGTGCAGTTTATCGTGTATCTGGCGTATTATCAGTCATAGGAGGCTGGTTTTTTACAGCTTTGTCAGCATTTATTATTGCTTTTGTTCTGGCCAACATTTTTTATTTCGGTGGAATGATTGCGATTATTGTTGTCCTTTTCATTGCCATTGTAGTGGTCTATCGTTCACATCGGCATTATGAAACTCGGATGGAGGATCATATGGCTTTTGAAAAGGGACTGGAAGAAGATGCCCTGACAAAAGATCAGATTATTCAGCTTAGTGGAGGAAACATCAATAAAATTTTAGATGGTGTATCCAAGGTGTTGGATGATTCATTGGAAGGCTTGGTCACTGAAAATCTACCAAAACTGAATGCTGCTTATCAAGAATTTAAACAAATTCATAAACGATCAGAAAAGATCAAACGACGTGCAAACAAGGCAATCGAAAAGGTTGATGATGATCATATTGAAGCCGCTCATTTATACATTCTAGTAGCTGATTACTTGAATGAAATGACCACAAATGTTAGCCATATTGTCAAGCCCAATCTGGATCATGTTGATAATAATCACAAACCGTTAACGGCACTACAAATAGAGGAACTTGTAGCCTTGCAGGAGCAACTGAAAGCTCAGATGGCAGGCACTATGCAGGCTTTTGCTGAACCTGAAAAATTGAATATTCCTTTAATACAGCTTGAGTTTGATGAATTCGTCAAACTGATACGTACGTTCAGGAAGAACCAGATCAAACGGATCAGGAACCAGGAGATTGGGACTCGGAATAGTGTATTGTATTTGAATTATTTAAGTGAGTTCCGCAATTTGGCATTATTCTCAAACAGGATGGTCAAAGTTCTGAATGAGTTGATCCTGAATCCGGAGGAGGGAAGTGGGACCTCCGGTGCAATGTAATTATGTGCGTTTGAGATTGTGGGTTATTGGAGATGCAATCGGGCAACCAGTTTGTCTTGCTTTTAGCACAGATACAGTGTCATTTTTCGGAATTGGTTTAAAAGATTAATTCTTGATTTAATTCTTGACTTGAATTGATGACCCAGACTTATGCAGGAAAATTCAATTATCCTATCCGTTACATTCCCTATTCCAGTAGAACAGCTTTATACTGCTTGGCTGGACAGTAAACAACATTCGGCGATGACCGGAGGGGAAGCGCATTGTTCCGATCAGCTTGGTGAGGCTTTCACTGCTTGGGATGGCTATATCACAGGAAAAAATTTACGGCTGGACCCGGGCATCCGCATTATTCAATCATGGCGTACGATGGATTTTCAAGAGGATGATTCTTTTTCCAGACTGGAGCTTCGATTTGAATCGGTAAATCTTGGAAGTCAACTGACACTCCTTCATTCAGAAATTCCAGATGGTCAACCCGATTATGCGCGTGGTTGGGAGGAGCACTATTTTGCGCCAATGCGTGCCTATTTTAGTGCTTGATTTTACAGGCAGAAGGGTTATGACGGTACCAATTGATGGCTTATCTTCTTCAACTAAAGTACAAATACGTGCCGCCACAATTGAAGATTCGTCGTCTATCGCTTCCATTTATAACGAGTTTATTACTCATTCAACTGCTACATTTGAATTGGACCCGGTGCCGGATAGTGAGATGGCAACGAGGATTTCAACACTTCAGGGAAAGTATCCCTGGCTTGTCGCAATAAAAAACAATAGCGTAATCGGGTACGCCTATGCCAGTTCATGGAAATTGCGGGCTGCATATCGACACACTGTTGAATCGACAATATATCTTCATCCCGAACATCGGCAACAGGGTGTAGGTGAATATCTTTATAACGAACTATTACAGATCCTGGCTTTGGGAAAATACCATTCAGTCATTGCAGGCATTGCACTACCCAATCCAGCCAGTATACATTTACATGAAAAATTGGGTTTTCAAAAAGTGGCTCACTTTCGAGAGGTGGGATTTAAATACGGGCAGTGGGTTGATGTCGGTTATTGGGAATTGATTCTAAGGGGATAATTCAACCTGAATTTATTATTCCGAAATCCGATTCAACTCATCATTCAATCCTGATTTGCGCCGGGTACCCGTTTTCAAATTCTGATTACCAAATTTCCAGGAGGCAGATAAACCAACTCTCTGATTTTCGGATCCGTAGTAGCCATCAATGATCAGCCCGCCATAATTTCCTGAATAGGGATAGTTTGTCGCCGTCCGAAAAATGTCGTTTCCAGTTAATCGAATCTGTAATTGCTGTTTGAAGAAGTCTTTTCTCAATCCAATATTAACGGGATAATTTTCGGTAATCTGAATAGTACCTCTCCAGATCCACGGACTCTGATATTTCAGGGTGACATCCAGCAGGACATCACCAGGCAGATTGATATTATTTTGGATTCTGGCATCATAGACAAAAGCATCAATTCCAATGTCTGCATTTTCAAATTGGCCTTCATACGTGATTTGATTCAAGCTGCCAAAACTGATAGCTTCCCACCATGATGTAATGTGGAACGGATAACTCAGGGTCAGTGAAAGGGTGTTGTTCACGGCCATATTTCTGGGGATAATAAAGGTTTCCCGATCATTTCTGATTTCCAATATTTTGGCAAAAAAACCTTCGTTCTGACTGAACAGGATACTGGCCATTAATCGCTCTTTTCCCAATCGATGATCAAGTGTCAATTGATAATTAGTGATATATTGAGGCTGTAAAAATGGATTGCCTTTAAATGTCGTGATCTCACTGACCTTCTTTTCAAATGGGTTCAAATCCTGGTAATTAGGACGCGTGATTCGGCGGCCATAACTGAAGCTAATGGAATGATCTGTTGAGGGCTTGAAGGCAGCACTAAAGTTGGGAAAGAAATTGAGATAATAGCGATTTACGTTTTCATTTTCAGTCGGGATTTCGCTTACAAGTTGGCCACTGCTGGTCGTATGCTCCACTCGTAATCCGCCATTGACCTCAACCTTCTTCCAGAGCGTAGTATTTCCAATAATATAGCCACCAAGAACCTGTTCTGAGTAGGAAAAGTCATTGCTTCGTAATGGATCAATGACATATTCCCCGTTCGGAGATAAAAAGAATTGAAAGGAATTATCTGTTTTAATTTGCGTGGCTCGTATACCAGTAGACAGGTTGAAGAGGTCAAACTCAGATTGATGGTCAACCTGACCTCCCAGGATATCGATACCTGTTTTCGTATTGAATTTATTGTTGACCTCCGCGGTCAACTGTCCCATTGAATCGAAATATTGGTTTGGCTGAAGGACTTCGCCATCGCTATCAAAGTGGCCCAAACTAAAATCTGTACTGAAGGTTGTTTTTTCTGATGCCTTCCAGATATAATTGAGGTTGTAGTTGCCATTAAAAGATTGCCCTTTATCCTCGCTATTTGAGAATAGTGATTGGATCAACATTTTCTCAGGCAATTGATAAATCTGTGTAGGCGCATTTTGCGTATTGTGAATGACATTCAACAGGACGTTTGCTGAAATGCCGACAGAATGTTTATCAGAAAGCGATAAATCGATTCCTCCCATGACATTATATCCAGCCTTTCGATTGACACCTAGTGCCTTTTGATCCAGAAATAATCCTGTGGACAACTCCTTCGTATCTACAAAATCTTCCCGAAAGTGATTGTCTGTTTGCGAAAGTGTAGAATACGTATTCACCTTCCCCTTTCTATAATTCAGAGAAACACTATTTGCAAAACGGCGATATTTTCCTTGAGAGTAACTTCCGTTATAGGTTCCGTTCAACCCGAGGTTTACATTTTTCTTCAAGAGAATATTGATAATTCCAGCATTGCCTTCTGCTTCATATTTTGCAGAAGGATTCGTGATGATTTCTATCGATAAAATATTGTCGGATTGCATGCTTTGCAACATCGCAGTCAAATCCGATCCGGATAAATGCGTGGGCCGGCCATTGATAAATACACGTACACCGCCCTTCCCTAAAACAGAAATATTTCCGTCTGGATCAATGGTTATGCCAGGTGCTTTTCCAAGCAGGTCCAGCCCATTGTTCCCCGAGGAATTAATACTGCCATCCACATTGAAGACCATTTTATCTGCATAAACTTCGATCATCGCACGCCGGGCGACCACCTCTACCTCATTGAGATTAACAACGGGTTCGCCGAGTGTGATGGTTCCCAAGTCCAATTGTTGCCCTTTAGTCACTTGAAGTAGTGGACTTATATAGTTTGAGTAGCCAGTATAGGAAAGAATAATTGTGTAATTGGTTTGACGTAAATCATCAAACGTAAATACACCCTCATCGTTACTGACTGTTCCTTTAATCAAATTTTGGGCGGTATCCATCAATGCTGCAATAGCATAGATGATCGGCTGATTTGTTTTATCAATGATCTTGCCCGAGATGGATGTTTGACAATGCGATACCGGATAAAAGACAATTGACAACAGAAGCAAGAACAGAATCCGAATCATGAAAACGAATATAACGTGATTAATTGAATAAGTTGAACGAGAAGAAGAACTACAGTAAATGTGAAATGTTACGCAAATATGGTTGACGTTATTTCTCACTTTCGACCGTTCTAAATTAAAACGGCCCTCCAATCGGAAGGCCGTTTTAATAGATCATAGAGTTTTGGCTAGAGGCCCAATACGTCAGTGCCTTGTTCGTAAACAACATCAACAGGAATTCCTTTTTCCGACAAGCGATCCAGATCAGCTTGTAATTGAGTTGTGATCTGGCCCTTTTGTGCAACCAGATCGGCCGCTTGCTGATACGCTCCATCTCCCTGGATTTGAAGGATTAATGCGCCCAATGCATCCGTCGCTTTTTGTAAATTCGCGAAATCGATCTTGTATGTTCCACTGGCTTCATCACGAACAAACGCGCCATACTCCTGGAAAAAATTAAACCGGATCATGTTCGCTTTTCCATGTGCACTGGAAGCACCAAAACGAACGGAACGGAAAATGCTTGCCATGAATGTTACATAGTAATCCTCCATAGTAGCACCGGTCAATTCTCCTTTTTTAAACAACTGATTGACCATGTACAATCCAAGAATATCGGCTTTTCCTTCCTCCAGTGCAGAAGAATGTTCCTTGATTGCCTCACGGACACTGCCTTTGCCATTGATGGTATTTTTAATACCCAGGCCATGAGCTACCTCATGAAACATTGTGTTTGCAAAGAACGCGTCGAAATTGACATGTTTACGTTGAGAAGGATCGATTAATTCCTCGGCTATCGGGACGAGGATTTTATCAAATTTGGCTCTCATGGCATTTTTGAGTTGAAGTCGGCGAGTACCTTTTTTTAATTGAACTTCTTCATCATTCGGCAAGTTGATGGCGATGGTTTTGCTACCCGCATTGCAATCTCCGGCATAATAAATTACATCATATGCGTTCAATTGAGCATCGGCACCTGGTTTTTCTTTTTTGTATTTCGCATCGCATGGAAGACCCTGCTGTAGCTCTGGCATGAAGGCTGCATATTTTTCCAGTCGGCCGCTCCATTCCATGTCCTTTACCAAGACATATGCCTCGTGGGAAGCCTTGTATCCAAAAAGTTGGTCTTCGTATGTTTCAATCGGGCCGACAACAAAATCAATGCGATTGGTTTTCATGTCCATCCAAGCCAGATCGCTGGGTTGGTAGTCGTCTGTTCGCAGAGCCGTGGCTCGCATGGTTAAATACTTTTTGAGGCCTGTATCTTCAGCGAGAGCAGCTGCCTCTTCAAGCATATTAGCTGCTCGGGCGATCTGATCGGCAAACATTTCGTGGTACGGAATGGTCATCAAATTACCTTTTTCATTCCGGCGTACAAAGGTGTAAAGTCCTGCTTTGTCGGGTACATCTGCTGCTTCGAATTCCTCCTTGGTCATATCTACTGGATAGTACTTTGCTCCGGCAGGTTTTTCACCTATACCAGGCACAAACGGGGCATTGCCACCGAGACGGTCCCAGGGGCCATAGTTTATAACTGCAAATCGCCCCATATCCTCGCTCTCGATTGTGGAAAGCAATTCGTTTCGATCACCGTATGCCTCTTGCCAGAACAGGCTATCCATGATCTTTGCGACTTCGATCAGGATGGGGATCATCTGTCGCTCTGAAGCAGAGAGGGTAGACATATCAGTAGTCAGTTTCACCGATGTGTACTTGCCAAGCAGGGCCTGCATAGCGAGTGCTGTGGAATCAGGTGCAGCAGATGTGTCGCTACCTTCAGTATTATTAGTACAAGAGCTCATGGCATAAATCATAGAGCTCAACAGGACGATAGTCAGAAATCGCATCATGGAAAGGGGGTTGTATTTCCGACAAAGATAAGCTTTCAGCCGGCTTGTCGAGAAACTGAAATGGTCTAAAGCCTATTTGGACGATCGTGCTACTAATGGCTCTAATCTTTAAAGGTTATGCCTGCAGAACAGAGCCTTTGCTGTGTTATCTTTTATTTCTCATCCACTCCTTAACTCCTCCACTCTTCAAAAAGAAGGATCAGCAACATACCCGATAAATAACGGCGTATTCGTCTCAATATGTCGGAGCACCAATACAAATGGGTGATCATAATTAAATACCGGAGGCAAAGAAGTAATACCAAAACCGATGGATGTAACTGCCGCACCTTCAGCGCCATGTTCATCTACTTCTAGAATGGCTTTGTGCTTGATTTGATTGATAAAAATATTCTGTGGCGCAGTCCCCATGATGGAAAAATCAGCATCTCTGTCTGAAAAGGCATCATTGACGCCAAGATTTTTGAGGCTCTTGATCAGATCATTTTCATAGGCCAATTTCAGTCTCGGAAAATAGACCAAGGCACGATCCACCTTCAATTGATCAACAAGGAATTTGTAGGTGGTGGCATCCAGGGATAATGCCCAAGCCGGGTTTTTATTCGTAGAAGATGCCTGAATGAGACTGAAACTGTAGGTCGAGTCCTTGAATGGGATATCCACCAATCGGTAATTCGGATCATCAACAAAAGCAAAGTCCCGGTCAGCATTGACATAATTGGCCGATACTTGTTGTCCATTCTTCAATGTAAATGGGTTTGGAAAGGTGAGTTCCTCGGAAAAACCAATATTCCAATCCGCTTTAAAATGAAGCGCATTGATTAAAAAAGCGACATCATCATCTGTCACCCGATCGAGGATATTATTGATTTTATTTTGCGTATTTGTTTTCACCCACCCATTGATGGCTGCCAAGGCATTTTGTTCATTTACAAAGGCCAGGTTAGTTTTACCACAATTGTAATAGAGCTGAAGAGTGTCTAAAAAAGATGTTTTGACAGTCATGCGACTGGGGTCATAAAAATAATGATTGGCCAAAGTCACTTGAGGCGAACCACTTTGTTTGGTCAGCAGCGTTGTCAAATCCCTATGGAGTGGATTGATTTCATCAATCGACCAACCATTGCTATTCAGCACTTGGAGCAATTCATCCTGCGTATTCCCTTGGGCGCCATTGGTCGCTTGCAGCAATGCAGTCTGTATGCTGAATGGCGATAAAAGTATGTTTTGATCGGGCTTTGCCAATTGTTCCTGCTTGAAAATTTTCCAGGCCAGTGCCTGACTCATCTGCGCTACCTGAGCAACTTCAGTCGGCGAAACCGGCGGTAGTTCAACGATCAGATCACTTTTTTGACACGCAGACAAGGTCAGGAGAGTGAGGAGGAGAATGGGTCGCATAGTTGAAAGATTTATCTGGTTCACCAACATCAACGACCAAAGTTAAATAAATGTGGGGTATGCTTGATCAGCTTCCATCAATGAGGATTGGAAGGAATAGAATTCTGGATAGACAACCATTTTTATAGTGAGAATAATAGATGGCTGTGAGAAATAAAGAACAGACTTTGGCTTTCTGTTAATCTGGTGTATGTCCGACTCAATGGTCGGAAGTGAAGTATTTTAAGATATATACCGCTAGCAATAAAAAACGCCTCTATCGAATCTGCTCGATAGAGGCGCATTAAGTAATAGGTTGAATTTGATTACAAACTCAGAGCCAGTCTGGCAAATGCAAACCGGCCATTAAAACCGAATTGAGTTGCTCTGCGTGAAAAAACAAAACGACCGGAGCTGTAATTTGCTGAATGGTCATGCTCATCAGGATATACATCCAGCAGGTTATTTGCACCAATTGTCAAATTCATCTTTGGTGTAATCCGATATCCTAGTGATAAATCCGTAACCAACTTGCTTCCAAATGTTTGATCGGCCACTTCCATCTCACCATTAAATGTATTGAGTTGTGGATTTGCATTTGTAGAACGGTAGGTTACTTCACCATAATAAACGCCCCTGAGCATGGCATTAAACCGACCTAGCTTGTAATTCAAGGTCAAGTTGAATTTAGTCTCAGGAGTGGATGTCTCAATCAAACTTTGGTCTTCACGTCCCATGTAGGAATTGATGTATGGCTCCAGTTTCGGGGTGGCATTAATTTTTTGAATTTCCGTTTTATTGTAGTTTCCAGCCAATGAAGTCCGGAGTTGCCCTGCACCCAGTCGCATGGAATAGGTAAGAATGATATCAAGGCCTTGTGTACGTGTATCTACTGCATTGGTAAAGAAGCGACCTGCATCAGCACCTATTGCTGAGAGTTCTGTTTGAATTTCCGGTTGGCTACTGCCACCAAAATTACCAGTTAGTACAACCCGATCATCAATGTCAATCCGGTATGCATCCAAGGTGATTTCAAGTCCGGTAGCAGGCATGGCAGTTATCCCAAAACTGATGTTCTCAGAAGTTTCTTCCTTCAAATTGGGTATACCGAGAACTGAGGCTGCTCGACTTTCATTGGAAAAAGTGCCCACTTCAAATGGAACTCCATTAATGAAATTCGTTGATACTGCAGTGAAATGGATCTGTTGCAAAGAAGGAGCCCGGAAGCCCGTGCTGTATGCCGCGCGGATTGCCAATTGACTGATTGGATTAAACCGAGCGGTTAATTTTCCAGTTAATGTGGAACCAAAATCACTGTATTCTTCTGCACGAACTGCTGCACCAAACAACAATGACTTGGTTATATCAAGTTCAGCATCGACATACCCTGCGAGATTGGTCCGGAAAAATGTACCTGCGTCATCAGGTCTGAATCCAGGAAAAACTTGAGCGCCACCAGGGCGGCCCAGCACGTCCACCGTTTTGGAATTATTGACGTATACTGTCCCGTTTCCAAGGGTATCCAGATCATATACTGTACGTAGCCCGTAATTTGTATAAGACCCTTCCTCGCCAGCAACAATCTGATAATTATCAACCCTGAATTCTGAGCCAAAGGCTACGTTTAATCCCTGTAATACCTCATCAAAGTGACGTGTAAAATGTAAGCCCGAAACGTTTTGACTGAAACTGAATCCACCAGAATTAAAGCTGGTTGGTGATGCATCAAGCAAAGAGGCATTCAACGTATTTTCTATCTGAAATTGGAATGCATTTTGGCCATAGGTATTGTTCAAATCAACTTTCCATCCGCCGATCTCTCCGCGAACGCCAGCACTGATTGACTTGTCAACAACATTTGAATGAATTTCAGGTAAAAATCCATTTTCATAAATTGCAAGAACATTCCGACTTTCATATGGGAAGCGGTAAAACCCTCCAGCATTGCCATGCCGATAATTGATGCCGCCAAAGGCATAGAATTCTGCACCACGTGCGAGAGGTAAAGCCATATTTGCAACTAGCGCGGTGTTTTGAACTTCAGAATTACCTACCCGCATATTGAAATCTGATCGCTCTAAACCGCGTTGAGCAAGTACCTGTTCATCGGTAAACAAATTACCACTTCCATCATCGTATGATTGACCGTTGCCACTGAATATGCTTCCTTTCCACTCCATCATGCGATTGGTGGCTTCACGCTGTGAATATTCACC
>JAHEAU010000076.1 GCA_024642625.1 Lewinellaceae bacterium | reverse complement strand
TTTGAATTCAAGATCAGTATATAAAACACAATATTGTTGGCGAAGATGGTTGTATACATCTCAACCCTGAGGATAACTGAACAAAAGACCATATAAAAAAACCAGTCAAGTCCAACTTCCAGTAGCGTATTCCAACCGAAAATAGGGTCCGTATTTTGGTAAATCTTATCGCATCATGCAGGATACGCTAGCCACAGGTACAAGGTTTTTAAACGCGAAGCCTTCATTGTAATTCGTCCGGACACCATAGGAGAGAAGTACATTTCGACTGATTCGCCAATCCCCACCATAGGATGCTGAAAAATAGGTGACCTGAGTTAGAGCCGAATTGGATTTGTCAAAGGCAACATCCTCACTGGAAGAGGAATAAAATGCCTCTGCGAAGAAGTTGAAACGTGGGCTCCCATAACGAAAATTGGCCCCCATTGAAAAGATACCATTCATTGTGCTCGAATTTGCCAGATCGGTATTTATTGCAGTATACTTAACAATACCACTCAACAACATTTTTCGGCCAAGTCCTTTACAACCATTCATCCAGATTGCATAACCCTCACCATTTAGTTTTAGATTACTCAGGGTATCAGTTCGATACGAGTATATCCGGCCATAAGCGAAATCCAGATAGGAGGTATTCCAAAATTTATTGATATAGCCTTTAGCCACCTCCTGAATCCGCTCTTTTTGAATTCGGTCCAACATGTCTCTCTGGTTCATCAAATCATCGATCACATCACTGAGTGAATCCCTGAGTTCATGCGTCCGGTTAATTCGTTTTAATTTTTTTATTTCATCTATCTGCATTTGAAGAGCATCTCGCTCTTCTCCATAGGTCATTTCAATGTTTTTAAAAGCTAAAGGAGCCAACAAGGGGTCCCGTTCTCGGTACAAATTGATCTTGGCTGCAAAGGACAACCGTCGGGTCAGATCGTCATCTTCAATTGTCCCAACTGAAATATCCAGTGTACTCAGGGTTTGCATGACTTTACTAGCCTTTCGATATCTGCGAATATCTGGACGATTGTAGAGAATCTCCCAGACGGGCTGAGCCTGAATCGCAATATTGGGTTTCAAGCGCCAAGACCGAAAGGACCAGTCTACCTTAAAATCTCGAATATTACAGGGCCTGGTTACCTGACTGGGATTAATCCCCAGAATATCAAAAGCAGGAGAAACGGGTATCGCAAATTCAGTTGCTCCTTTCACTCCTCCATCAGACTGAGCAGTAGAAAATGTTGGCGAAAAAGCAACTAATAGGAAAACCAACAATACAAATTTCGTTCGAAACATATTTTCCACGATTAAATTCACTGTTTACAATAGTCAGATTAACCTCAACGTATACGTTCTGTCAGCGCTCTTCTGAAGATCACTTCAACCACTATTCCTAAAAATAGCAATTTATTATGACGCTTCACTTATATATTAGACCATCGATTTAGATTCATTCGAAATTAAATTTATAAAAAAACCGTTCTTTACCTCATACACGCTTTTACCAATGAATGAAATGCTCCGTCCCTGGCAAGAAAAAGATATTGAAAACCTCTCTCGATTAGGTAATAATCCAAATGTTGCCAGGTTCATGACGGACGGGTTTCCCTCTCCATATACACCAGAGAACGCACAGGCATTTATTACCATGGCAAACAGTGAGACACCACCGCGTATCCTGGCAATTACCTTCGACAGCAAAGCGATTGGCGGAATAGGCATTCATCCACAATCGGATATACACCGGCAAAATGCGGAGTTGGGATACTGGCTTGGAGAGCCATTTTGGGGCAAGGGAATCATGACCGAAGCCATTCGCCAAATGGTCCAATATGGATTTAATCACTGGCCCGTTAACCGGATTTTTGCACGACCTTATCACACGAATATTGGTTCACAGCGTGCCCTGGAAAAAGCAGGATTTATGCTGGAAGCACGCCTACAGGGAACCATCATTAAAAACGAAGAAGTACTCGATGAATTGATCTATGCGATTCGGCGCTAAACCTATTGGACGATATCCATTGTGATGCCTCCAAGCAGCCACATCCCGGGTTGGATGACATTCCCTCGATCAACATACTCCTTGTTCAACAAATTGCTCCCGGTCACATATAATGTCGCCCGTTTAAATGTATAATCTACCTTCAAATCCAAAAGCAGGATCGGCACATAGGCTTTCTTTTCACCGCTTGGAAATTCGACATATTCACCCGCACGATCCTGGAAGTTGGCCATCCAACTGATGCCCAATTGTCCGAATGAATGCTGGCCTCGCGCTACCACTTTGTGACGCAATTGATCGAGGACATAGAGAGAAGGCACATCTAATTCATCCGATTCTGCCCACATCCCGGTGTAACCGACAGATAATTGGTCCATCCAGGATACGGGTGTTGCCCAATTCCATTCTGCAGTCACCCCGGTCATGATAACCCGGGTCAGGTTTTCTGCTTGAAGACTGTCTGGCTTCCATTGCACCCAATCAATCAACTCGCGTCCATCGCGACGGAAGACTGATGCGCGCAAGGCATGTGGTCCTCGTGTTGTTCGCATACCGAGTTCGAGATTGAGGCTATACTCGGGCTGCAAGTCAATACTTCCTTTCGCGCCACCCAAATTGTAATATAGATCAGTGAATGTAGGAAAACGGAAAGATCGATCTGTTGAAGTATAAATCATCATATCTGGTGTCAGCACATACCCGATATCCAGACCAGGTAATAAATCTGTTCCAAAAGCAGAATGATTATTGATCAATAAGCCTCCGTTCATCCGCCATTTCTGCCAGCCAGCGCTATGTTCGATATAAGCACTCAGATTGGTTCGGGCATCTTCACGCAGGTACTGCCCTCGATCTTCTCCAGGCACGTCTATTGGCTCATCCATGATGTTGCCAAGTACATTGCTCACGATCCCCTCTTCTCTGATTTCGATACCAATGGCTGTTGTTCCCAATGCGCCCCAATTCCGGGATAAACTGGCCTCCCCGCCATATACCCGGGTTCGGTGATAATTATGGCCCCGGTAGAAATTCCAATCTTCCGTCACTCCGGGAACAAATACGGCAACATCTCCATTGTCCTTGGCAAAAAATCCTGCGTTTTGATAGGTATAATACCCATCACCTTCCCGAAAAAGCTCAAATCGGTCATTGTGTTGGCGTGCATACCCCTGAATCATATAACGCCAGGTCGTCCCTCCTGAAAATCTTGCAGAAAACATCGCTGTCCGTGTAGCTTCAAATTGTTCCGGGTACCGACTGGTATAAAAGTCCTGGGCGCCAAACGCCTTGGCATTCAATCCTCCCTGGATCAATAGCTGCTGATTTCCCTTGATAAATCCGGTTTGCAGCCAGACATTCCCTTGCTGAAAATCGGTATTGTGACGATACCCATCACTGCGTGCTCCATCGAGCGAAATCAATGAAAACCAGTTTCCAGATGTAACCTGACCCAACACAGTAGCGCGAGCTAAACCATAAGAACCACCCGCAAAGCCGACTTTGAGTCGATCTGGCCCACTCGCAGGTGTATGCAGATGAATCGCGCCTGAGAAAGCATTGGGGCCATAAATGCGCGAACCACCTGTCTCCAGTATCTCGACATGAGATAAACTGCTCAGGGCAAGAGGCAGATTCATTTGATGGTGGCCCGTTTGTGGATCTGTCATTTTCACTCCATTGATCAGGACAAGTGTTTGGTCAAACGTTCCCCCACGGATACCCGGATCAATCTGGATATCGAACGGCCCACGATGTCTGAGATCTAGTGAAGTGACCTGTTCGAGTGTTTCACTAATGGTCAGAGAAGGCGAACGCTTTACGTCTAGGCTGGAAACCACATCCAGACTTTTCAAGGCCTGCCGAAGGGTAGCAGTCGTCCGAGAGGCAGATACTTGAATGGTATCCAGTTCGGTTTGGGCGTAAACCCACGGTGCTGCCACGAGCAGCATCAGGAATAGGGATGTTCTTTTCATAGTAATAGGTTGGTCAAATATCGGAAAGTCAGCCTTTACGTCAAGGTCAAAAAGCAAAAGAGCCCGATACAGCGTTGTATCGGGCTCTTCAATATACCTCCTGAATGGGTGCTATCAAGCAGCTGCTTCCTGCATGGTGACCAACAAAGCCACCTCATTTTTCAACACTTCGATAAATCCACTCTGTATCTCAACATTCTTGGTACTCCCGTCAGCCAGGATCATCCGTATCGTACCTGCATCTAAACTGGATACGATAGCCGCATGATTCTCCAGGACTTCAAACTGTCCACCTGTGCCAGGCACTCGTACTGAGCTGCCTTGACCTTCAAAAACTTTACCGCTGGGTGTGAGGATCTGAATGTTCATATTAGTTCTGTGCTTCAGCCATCATTTTCTTTCCCTTCTCGATCGCATCGTCGATGGATCCAACCAGGTTGAATGCACCTTCTGGATACTGATCAACTTCACCGTTCATGATCATATTGAAGCCACGAATGGTCTCTTCGATTGGTACCAACACCCCTTTCAAACCGGTGAAGGCTTCAGCAACGTGGAATGGCTGTGAAAGGAAACGTTGTACCCGACGAGCGCGGTGTACGACGAGCTTGTCCTCTTCAGACAATTCTTCCATACCGAGGATGGCAATGATATCCTGCAACTCGTTATAGCGCTGGAGGATGTTACGCACTGCCTGGGCTGTATTGTAATGTTCAACACCGATAATGTTCGGGTCCATGATTCGTGATGTAGAATCCAATGGATCTACAGCTGGATAAATACCCAAGGAAGCAATTTTCCTGTTGAGTACAGTGGTTGCATCCAGGTGAGCAAAGGTGGTCGCCGGAGCAGGGTCAGTCAAGTCATCCGCAGGTACATAAACGGCCTGTACAGACGTAATCGAACCACGCTTTGTTGAAGTGATTCGCTCCTGCATCAGACCCATCTCCGTAGCCAGTGTAGGTTGGTATCCTACAGCTGAAGGCATCCGTCCCAACAAAGCAGATACTTCAGAACCCGCCTGAGTGAAACGGAAAATATTGTCAATAAAGAAAAGGATATCCCGGCCACCCTGTGGGTCGCTCAGGTCACCGTCACGATAATATTCAGCAATGGTCAATCCGGAAAGAGCAACCCGGGCGCGAGCACCAGGAGGTTCGTTCATCTGACCAAAGACAAAAGTCGCTTTTGATTCTTCCAGGTCTGCTGCGCTGACCTTGGTCAGATCCCAACCACCTTCTTCCATGGAGTGCATGAAATTTTCACCATACTTGATGATACCCGCTTCAAGCATCTCCCGAAGCAGATCGTTTCCTTCACGAGTCCGCTCACCCACACCAGCGAATACAGAAATACCATCATATCCTTTGGCAATATTGTTGATCAACTCCTGGATCAATACCGTTTTACCAACACCAGCACCACCGAAGAGTCCGATTTTACCACCCTTCTGGTAAGGCTCGATCAGATCGATCACTTTGATCCCTGTAAAAAGAACCTCCGTCTCTGTAGACAGTTCTTCATAGATCGGCGGATCCCTGTGAATGGCATATGCATTGGTCTTTTTGTCCACAGGTTGCAGTCCATCGATTGGATCACCCACCACATTAAACAGACGACCGCGAATGGCTTTGCCTGTAGGCATCATGATTGGCTGGCCATTATCAACAACCTCCATGCCACGGGTCAATCCGTCAGTCGCTTCCATAGCCACAGCACGGACACTGTCTTCACCCAAATGTTGCTGACACTCCAGGATGAGATCATCACCGCCCGGACGTTTGACGGTCATGGCGTTAAGAATTTCAGGTAGCTTGTTGTTCTCTCCTGAGAACATGACGTCCACTACCGGACCAATGATCTGTTTGATGGTTCCTACGTTTGCCATACCGGGCTTTATTCTGTCTGTGATAAGGTTTTCCGAAAATCGGTGCAAAGATACTCGTTTTCCCTCTCTCCCCAAACAAAAAAGCAATTTTCACGCTTATACATTCCGACCTGAAAATGGGTCAGGTAAATAATTACAGATATTTGTCTTGTATGTGGTTGTTTACCACTGAGTCACTCAGGATATTTTTGCGATTTAATTGGCAGTTTTCAAGAGGCCCAAGGTGGGTAGCTAAACAAAATAGTCCACTAAGAATCCTTGATTTTGAATCTCTTCGTGCG
Organism: Lewinellaceae bacterium; assembly: GCA_024642625.1. Classification (GTDB taxonomy): domain Bacteria; phylum Bacteroidota; class Bacteroidia; order Chitinophagales; family Saprospiraceae; genus JAGNXB01. Next base: position 7,826 of record JAHEAU010000076.1, on the reverse strand, counting down.
CTACCTTTTCTCACTTGGACTTCATGCTCTTGAATGGAGATTCTCCATGACCAACTTCAGTTTCTTTGTGACTAAGTGGTTCATTCCCATATTTTCAAGATGAAGCAAATGATTGGACAAACAACAACTTTTATGGTGTCTTTTCTGAAAAAATACGGTTTCTGGATTCTGGCTGGCGGCCTCCTTTTAGGCCTCTTTGGTAAATATCTCTACCTCAAACCCCGTTTTGTTCAAGGGGAAGTGGCGCCCAACTTTACTGCAGTGTTACATGATGGTACATCCTTTTCACTTTCGGATCTGAAAGGGGATTATATCCTGCTTGATTTCTGGGGCAGTTGGTGCGGTCCCTGCCGGCAAGCCAATCCCGGTCTGGTGCGGATCTACAATGATTTCGATACGAGTAGCCGCACAAAAAAACCTGGTTTCCATCTGGTATCGGTCGGTATAGAAACCAATCCGCAACGGTGGGCAGCTGCCATTGCCCAGGATGGCCTCGCGTGGCCTTACCATTTAATGGAGACGGATATGCTTAAAGGAGAAATTGCCAAATTGTATGGTGTGCGAGAAATCCCGACAAGCTACCTGATCAATCCAGACGGAATGATCATCGGGGTCAACCCGGATGAAGATGATTTACGTAAAACCCTTCAAAAAGCATTAGGGGCGAACTGACAAAATGACTGAAAATACCCGGTGGCAGAATAATTGTACCAGATGGCCAAACAAGTGACTATGACCAAGAAGACGGACCATACCGCTGATGAGAACATGGAAGAGGGGCAGGATCCTTTCAATGATGAGACCCAAACCGGGACAGACGAACCTTCAACCGAGGCTACAGAGGCATCTGTGGAGGCAAACACTCCTGAGTCGGATGACTTGAAAGACAAATATCTACGCTTGTTTGCGGAATTTGACAACTATAAAAAGCGCACCATTCGCGAACGGCTGGATCTCATGAAGTCAGCTTCTCAGGACATGATGACAGCTATCCTGCCTGTTTTGGACGATTTTGACAGAGCCCAGAAAAATGCAGAAGCACAAGAAAAAACCGGTGATCCCGTTTTGGAAGGACTGCTGCTTGTTCATACCAAACTATACGGCATCCTCAAGCAAAAAGGATTGGAGGATATGGATCCTTCAGGCGAAGATTTCGATCCTGAATTGCATGAGGCCATTACTGAAATACCAGCCCCTACCCCTGCAATGAAGGGGAAAGTGATCGACACGATTGAAAAAGGGTATCGACTGAATGACAAAATCATCCGCTACGCCAAAGTCGTCGTTGGATCCTAATTCCCCTCTAGATACCCACCAAGCAACCACATGGCAAAACGTGATTTTTACGAGATACTGGGCGTTCCCAAAGATGCTGACGAGGCTACACTCAAGAAGGCATACCGAAAGGTAGCTATGCAGTTTCACCCGGACCGAAATCCCGGAAATGCTGAGGCTGAAGCCAAATTCAAAGAAGCTGCAGAGGCTTATGAAGTGCTGAATGATGCCGACAAACGTGCTCGATATGACCGGTTTGGTCATGCGGGATTAGATGGCATGCAAGGCGGCGGACATGGCTTTGGCGGTGGAATGACCATGGAAGACATCTTCGCACAGTTTGGTGATGTGTTTGGAGAGGGTGGCAGCCCGTTTGATGCCTTTTTTGGCGGTGGCGGTGGCGGAGGCCGGGGACAAACCCGGGGTCGCGGTCAAAAAGGCAGCAACTTACGGGTCAAACTATCTCTGAGCCTGGAAGAAATTGCACATGGTGTTTCCAAAAAAATCAAAGTCCGCAAACAAGTCGCCTGTGCAACATGCGATGGAAGCGGGGCCAAGGATAAAAATTCCATTTCTACTTGTCCTACCTGTCGTGGTGCAGGTGCTGTCCGCCAAGTCAAACAGACCTTCCTGGGTACCATGCAGACAACGGCAGCTTGCCCAACCTGCCATGGTTCAGGTCAGACAGTAACTGCAAATTGTACTGCATGCAAAGGAGAAGGCAGACAGATGGGCGAAGAAACCATCGAACTGGACATCCCGGCAGGCGTTGAGGATGGTATGCAACTTTCCATGCGTGGAAAAGGAAATGCAGGTGCTAAAAGTGGACCCAATGGCGACCTGCTGATCACCATTGAAGAGGAAGCACACGAAGTGCTTCATCGCGAAGGCAGTAACATCATTTACGATCTGTATATCAGCATTGCGGATGCTGCACTCGGTACATCCGTTGAGGTGCCTACTATCGATGGGTTGGTGAAGATCAAGATACCGGCCGGAACGCAGAGTGGCAAGATCTTCCGATTGAAGGACAAAGGTTTGCCGCAGGTGCAAGCCTATGGCAAGGGTGACCAACTCGTTCATGTCAATGTCTGGACACCAAAAAAGCTCGACGACAACGAGAAAAAAATGATGGAACAAATCCGCTCCATGCCCAACTTCCAGCCCAACCCTGAAAAAGGAGAACGGACATTCTTTGATCGGATGCGGGATTATTTTAGTTGATCCTTTACTTTTCACCCTCGGTTCTGCTGACGAAATTTCATTGTCATTCGAACAGGAATGGACCAATGAAGTCTTGAGAAGGGACTGTCCTGGAGGATATACCTTATACCTGTCAAGGACCTTACCTTTGTCAAATGCGTGCATTCCTCATCCTCCTCTCGGTATCCCTCTTGTTTGCCTGTGGTAAACCCACCCTGGTCGACCGGGAATTCGACATTCCCGATAGTGGCTGGACCTATTCAGATACGCTTCGCTGGGACTTTGAAGTGGCCGATACAAATGCCATTTACGACCTCTTGCTGACCATCGAGCATGGTACTGACTTCCGTTATCAAAATTGCTATGTCCGTTTCCACACCCGATTCCCACAGGGCGAAGTCCTCACCGAGCAAGTCAGTTTGGAATTACAGACCCAGGTAGGTCAATGGCTGGGTGAATGTGGATCCTCTGATTGCGAGCTGACCATCCCCATCCAGCAAAATGCATTCTTCAATCAGCCCGGGAAGTATACCATTCTGATGGAGCAGTTTATGCGCCAGGATAGTCTGCCCGGTTTGGCGTCCTTCAATCTGCGGATCGAGGATACGGAGAAGAGAAGGGGGTAGGAGTTGAGGAGTTATGGAGTTGAGGAGTTATGGAGGAACTGAGGATCCAAGTTTCTTCGTTTTGCCAGATGGATGGCCGATCATTTCCAGCCAAGTGTCCTTATCGTAGTTCAACTTGGAACCTGAAACAAAGGAACCAGGAACAATTACCTTCTGAAAGTTCCGCTTCAACATTACTTATAAACCCATCAACGAATAACCGAATAAACGCACCTCCATTGTCAGCTTCTTCGCGACTTGGCGTCTTTGCGTTTAACACCCACTACCCTTCCTTCCGGATCATCCAACTCTGATGGATCTTTTTATTCCGAAAATCAGGAGGCACAGTTTGGGCACTGATATTTTTAATTGAAATTCCTAAAGGCAATCTGTCTTCTTCCATCTTGAACTTACGATGATTGGTACTGAAGATGAGCGTTCCCCCCCTCGCCAATCGCATTACAGCTGCTTCGATCAATCCAACATGGTCGCGTTGAATATCCAACACCGCACGCATCATTTTTGAATTTGAAAATGTCGGTGGATCCATGACGATCAGATCCCATTGATCCTGGGGTTTGATACGCAACCATTCCAGAACATCCGCTCGTTGAATAACATGTTCCGAACTCGACAAATCATTGACATCCAGATTTCGTTGCGCCCATTCCAGATAGGTATTTGACAGATCCAGAGTCAACGAAGAGCGCGCTCCACCCGCGGCAGCAAACACTGTAAAACTACCGGTGTAGGCAAAGAGGTTGAGAAATCGTTTTCCCTGTGCGAGTTCTCGCACCATTTCCCGGGTCTGTCTGTGATCGAGAAACAATCCCGTATCCAGGTAGTCCTCCAAATTGACCAAAAAGGTCAGACCGCCTTCCTCAACCCGGATTTCCTTTCCAGTTGCAGCTCTTTTTTCATACTGACTATCCCCCTTTTGTGGAGCTCGCTCTTTGAAAATGATCCGCTCATTCGGTACCTCCATGACTTCGCTGATCGTTTCCCGAATGACAAATCGCCATGTCCGATATTCCCGCTCATCCATGTCCACGTCCCGCTTGTACTCAGCCAGATGAACCCAATCGCCATATCGATCGATCACCAGGGGATGTGAGGGCAGGTCGGCGTCATATACCCGGTAACAGGTGATGTTCTGCCTGCGAGCCCACTTGCCGTGATGTTTTGCCATTTTCAGCAGTCGGCTGGCGAATTGCTCCAGGTCATTCATGGGGTGAAGATCGGAAAGAAATTTCTTGTCGGGGTTATGAGGTTATGAGTAGAGGAGTTTGGAGGGGAGGTGTCGAGGAGAAAATGAAACCTTGAATCCGGGTATTCTGAGCAGGAAATTGGAGGGCACATCAAATTTCCATTTCCAATATTAAATAAGCATGCACAGATTCAGGGAAATATGTCCAGATTAAAATTGGATAAATGTCCAAAACTCGTTTGGCTTGAAGATCAATAGTCACGGATTCCAATTTTGGGATAATCTTAAAATAGGAACACAACCCCGGAGGGGTTGAATATCAATAGCCCCGGGTGAAACCCGGGGTAATAGAGGCATCAAAAATCCGTTTTGGCGACATTTTTGCTGGCACCGCAAAAATGGTGACAAAACATCCCTGTGAAAATTCAGGTTGCAGTAAATGAACCAATTTGAGGGAGCGGGTTATGAGGTTATGCTTGCCCGCCGAAGCCTTGGCGTAGGAGGGAGTTGAGGAGGTTATGAGGTGTTTATTCGTTTATGGGGTTATTCGTTTATAATATCTCGTCGCTAATGGATGGACGTTTTTGTTATGGAATTGAGGAGTTCTGGACGGAAAAGTCGAGGAGAGTCCGAAATTAAATGGTCAAAAAATATGAGAACTCATCTCTGGTGTAGCCAATGTAGCCCAGGGTTTCTTGACCGCCAGCGGAGGTTAACCCTGGGAAAATAGTATTATTTAAACCCAAGAAACCATTTTAATGGTTTTATCCTTTTATCCGCAACAGCCAAAACGGACGGGATCCAGAGTATTCATCAGCCTTGGTTTCAATACTATCCTGCAATATATGTAAATGCTCTACAGGTCTAAAAAGTGAGGAGTAAAAAATGGCCTATTCCTTTTCTTTCTGCAAACCCTCCAGCGTTTCCTGCGGCACATCCTGAAGATCAAGGATAATAAACCCATCCAAAACATCAGAAAAATTAGGATCCAGATTGAATGCAATAAACCGTGCATTTTGTCGGATATACTGTCGCAATAAAACCGGTAATTTAAAATGCTCCGGTTCCACATCCTCAATGAAACTGTTCAATTGATCCAGGTCACCAGCAAATGAATCCGTTAATACTTCCAGTGCCTCTTCATCAATAATAAACTCAAATTGTTTGCGTGGCTTGAGATACCGCGCCAAACGATGATCGAAAAAATGTTTGCGCACAAAATAAATAATCAGACTTTTTGAAATATCTGAATAGTATTTACTGATACTCACCGGACCATATAAATATCGGTATTGTGGATTTTGAAGTAAAATAGCAAGGATTCCTTTCCATAATAAAAATAGCGGCAATCTTTTTCGCTGATAGTCCTCAATAATATAAGATCTTCCCAATTCAAGCGCCTGAGGGAAAATCGAATAAAATCCCTTTTTTATCTTGAAGAGACTGCTTATATAAAACCCCTGTGCACTATAATCACTAAATATTTTATCACCCCTCCCAATTCGATATCCGCCGACTATACACTGTGCTTCCTTGTCCCATATGATCAGCTGTTCGTAATACAGATCGTATTCATCCAGATCCATTTCCTTGCCTGTTCCTTCACCAACACTCCGAAATGTCAATTCTCGTAATCGGCCAATCTCTTTTAATCCTGTTGGAATCTGCTCGGCACGAACCATCCAGACTTCAAATTCAGATTGTCTGACAACACATTGTTCTGGTCCCAGGGCCGCCATTTCACGAGAGATCGTCTCCTTGTCAAAAGCCTGAATCACCGGATCATGAGTTTCTTCGTGTTTGGGCTGCTTCAAATAAAATTGACGCAGTTCCAAAGCAGAATCCATTAGCCTGATCTTGGTCTGAAGAAACCGACGGATCTGATCACGCGACTCAAAGCGTCTTTGCTCTTCAGGCGTTACTCCTTTTCCAAGCCGTAGTTTACGTATTTGATCTTGCCTGTAAATCAGTCCGGGAACAATGGTCCACCCTCTTTCCTGGACAAATCGGATCCAACGTCGCAGAAATACATTGATTAAAATAGTCAACGGTGCTTCTCGTTGAATATCCTGAACCAGGAGCACTCCCTTCTCCTGTCTGGCTTGTTCCACAAGTTCAAGAAAACGCCAATATGCCGGTTTCCATGTAAAAGGCTGCAAGAGAAACAATTCACTTAATGGAATAACCAATAATCCGATACTTTTTTCCAAATCTGCCGCTTGGACCGAAGATATTGGTCCTTCATGATGGATGATCATGCCAACAGGCTGGTTGACTGGCAGATGTTTTCGTCCTAAGATCTCCACAGTGGTAAGGTAATTAGTTTATTCTGGAAGTCCTTCAACGTTGACGCGTCCTTCAGGCGCAAAGATCCGGCGCCAGCTGAAATCCTGATTTGCTTCAAATCCCATTCCCCATACCTTCTCTTCAGGCGTGGTTACCAAGACAAATTTTTGAGTAAATACAACTTGCCGGACTTCATCCCAGATCAACTCTTCAGTTTCCAATTGCTCTCCATCCACATTTCTAAAGATCACATTTCCGATCACTTTTATCTCCTTCTTCCTGCCCTCTCGAATGCCAAAATCGGCCGTTAGTGTACTTGATTGTTGGCCCAAATTGTCATAAAAAGTGACGTTTAATCCTTCTGGAAATTCCTCTCTAGGATTTTCCCGATTCGTGTACTTGACCAATTTGTCGGTCTCAATACGCGCTTTCAGCTGCATACTGTCACTATACAGCGTGACCACATCATGAATCACTTCCACGTCAGCTGAGGTAAGCATCGGATCATGTGTCCACACGATCTTCTCTTCCTGACATGAAGAAACATGGATCAACAGTATGGGAACCAGCAAAAAAAAGATAGAAAAACTGTTTCGCATACCTCAGATTACATGTTTCGTCTGTATTGCCCACCCACTTCATACAAGGCATGGGTGATCTGACCCAATGAACAGAATTTGGTTGCCTCGATCAGTGCTTCAAACACATTCTCGTTGTGCAACGCCCGCTTTTGCAATTCTTGCAACGCTCCGGGTCCATCTTTTGCGTGGGCCTTTTGCAAGTTTTTCAAATTGTTGATCTGACACTCCTTTTCATCTTCTGTCGACCGGATAACCTCCTGGGGGATAATAGTCGGTGAACCATCCCTTGACAAGAATGTGTTGACACCGATAATCGGGAATTCTCCAGTGTGTTTGAGCGTTTCATAATACAGACTCTCCTCCTGGATCTTGCTCCGTTGATACATGGTCTCCATAGCACCCAATACGCCGCCCCGCTCTGTGATCCGATCAAATTCGGTCAGTACAGCCTCCTCAACCAGATCGGTCAGTTCTTCGATAATGAATGACCCCTGGAGTGGATTTTCATTTTTCGCCAATCCCAATTCATGATTGATGATCATCTGGATTGCCACAGCACGTCGGACACTTTCCTCGGTTGGTGTCGTGATGGCCTCATCGTAGGCATTGGTGTGCAGCGAATTGCAATTGTCATAGATGGCATATAAGGCCTGCAGCGTGGTCCGAATA
>JAHEAU010000307.1 GCA_024642625.1 Lewinellaceae bacterium | reverse complement strand
CTCAGTATAGAAAGTAGTGAAATAGCCTTATCGCATACACATTTTTTCATACTTTTTCTCAGCCGTTACTAGTCGATTGCTGATTGAATAACTAGACCATCCAGATCGAACCGGGAAAGGTAGTTGAACGGGCAGGGGAGATTATGTTGATTCGTTAGAATGCAGGCCTCAGCGCATGCAAATAATTAACCAACGGCTGCTCTGAAATCTTCCCGGATAGATCCAGCCATTCCACATAAACAGTGAATGCTTTTTGCTCCAATTCCAGAATACGCAGGTCCGATTTGATGCGGGCTTTTTTTGCCTCCAAAACCAGGAGTGGCTCGGCTGTCAATCCGGGGAGACTCCCTGATTCCATCTTTTGCAGAAAGCTGTTTGCCCACTGCTCTTCCTGCTGCTTCTTTTGTTGGCGCAAGAGATCAAATTCCATGTTGAGATTGGCCAATCGTTCTGCGGTTTGGCTTTGCAGGAAGACGATCTTTTGCTCTGCCTCCAGCTGCTCCAAGGCCAACTCTTGCCGTTTGATATTGCCTGCCTTTGCATAGGGAATATTCACCCCCATACTGATACTGAACTCTTCCCGAAACGGATCCTTGGGGTCCTGTTGATACCTGCTTTGCACATAATCCAGCACCTTTTGGCGCTCGGCCTTCTCCACTCGCTGCTCCATCATGACAGCATCCAGCTTGCTCTGTGCCTCCAACACTTGGGGAGTCGCCACCCCTACTCCTTTGGACATGACTTCCGCCATCTGCTCAGTTGTGATCCAGAAGTAGGTCTTTATTTCTTCCGAAGTTGGAAGTACTACGGAAGGTGTTAATGGTCGCTCCAGCAATTGTCGGGCATACTGCAGTTCATTGAACCGGCTCATGCGTTGCTGTCGATCTTCCTCTACCTGCATCAGATCCTTGAGATCTGCCCCATCCACCAGCCCCATTTGTCCTAAGACAGCCAGGTGCTGTTGATCGATTTCCAGTGCTTGTCGGACAAGGGCCATTTCCCGGTCCACCGTTGCCAAATCGAGGATACGGTCATATCCAATCACCAGGGCTTCATGGATGGCTTCCCGGGTTTGGAGGGCATATTGGTTCTTCATGACGCCCACCAGATCGGACTGGCGGTTCTTGGCCGTCAGAGAAGATGGGCTCAATCGAAATAAATACTCTTGCTGTCGCAAATCAAAATTGCCGGTTTCTGTCCTGAATTCAAGCTTGTCAATCCAGGACATGGTCGGTGGGTGAGCCGCCAGGAATCCAACAGCTTCCTCAGCCATCTGCACCTCCGGTGCCCTGGTTTGTGCCGCCAGAAACCGACTGACTGGATCGTCCTGCGCACCAAGCTTGAGGCCACACAAACAAAACAATCCAAATGTCATGGACAGTTTCAACACATGTAGATGTCTTTGAAAAACCATTTAATGGACAGCTTCTATAAACAACTGGACTTTCTCCTTTTGCAGGAAATCATTCTTTGTCGGAATGGCCACCAAAATCTCCCGGCCATACGTCTTGAATTCAGGTATTTTCCGCAACCGTTCCGGAATTTCTACTACCCGAGTACCCAGAGACACCACTTGACCTCGACAGGATAGTTCCGGTCGAACGATCGAAATCACATCCAGTGAATCATGCAGGCCTACTTGCAAAAGCAGGCTTTCATGCACATAGCCCTTCACAAGTGTGGGGTGCTGTTCGTAAAACGTGACCAGTGTAGAGAAGGAGGATTGATGCTCACCAATCCGGCCGTGGATGTTCCCCACCAATCCATCATAGGGTGCAGTGACGATCATATTTTCTTTGCGAACCAACAGCCAATCCCGCTCGGAAACCTGTTTTTCACGCTGGATCCGGAAGGGGGTGACGCCAATGCGAAGCTCCTCCTGCAGTTCCGATAATTCCATCGAGTCGGCTGTAATCCCGGCTTGCAAGCCACTGAGCATCCGCTGGCGTTCCAGCGCCAGTGGAGTTGCCATTGGTTCATTAGTCTTCTTGCCTACCGAGGCAAGGATCTCCTTCTGAAAGGCAAGATTGGCTTCCCACTGCGCGAGTTTCAATTCCCGTTCCTGGCGCTGGCGTTCGAGTGATTCTGTTTTTTGCTGAATACGGGCACGCATGTCAGACTGCCAGATCCGCTCCTGGGCCTGGAGGTCCAACTCCTCATGATCAACCTTCTGGAGGCGATAGTCGAGGTCAGCAATGCGAACTTCAAGCAGGGTGTCCCCCTTATTGACAGCTTCACCTTCCGAAACCAGGATATTGATAATCTGGACATCTTCTTCCAGATTCATTTCCGTCTCCTGATTCTCGGCGAATCCGTAGAAATACTCTGTATGCCGGTTGTGTTGCCCATTCAACAACCAGAGGATGAGCATCCCGACCAATAAAAAAACGACCAGATAAATACTTCGGCTACTCATGGGGATCAGATTGCCGGTTGATTCTGTTCCAAAGTCACGCGGACGTCATGAATCCCTGGAATATGCAAAAGGGCGTAGCGAAATGCCTGCGCCTCCGCTGATTTTCGGAGTGTAAATACATACATATACTCCAATCGGGGTGGAAGATCATCTCTCGTAATCAGCCGAAACCGTTTGACTTGCGACTCCCGACAAAAGTTCTTCATGACAGTCTGCACCTGGCTCATATCAAACCCGTCTTCCGGGATCGTAAATCGCAATTCGCCCAGAAAAACTGACGGTGCATTGAATGGGGACCAGGACAACAAGAAGGCCGCCAGACAGAAAAACCCGGTGCCGACAAATGCGATCTGAAACCCGTACACTCCACATGCCAAGCCCACTGCTAGAGATGCAAAAATGAACAGGATATTCCTCGGATCAGTGATATTGGTTCGAAACCGGATGATCGCCAATGCACCCATAATACCTAGACCTCTCGCTACACTGTCGCCAATGGCCAGCATGATCGTCGTGGTGACCGGTGATGCCAGCACCAGTGCCTGAATAAAATGATCGGGCCGATGGACGATGCGCGAAGTCCGTTCATACGTCAGGGCAACCAAGGAAGATAAGATCAATGCACAGATCAGCGTAAATGCCAGACTGAGTACAGTTGGATTGTCCGCATTGGTTTGAAAGGCAGTAAAATCGAAGATTTCCAAAGACATAGGGTTTGGACGCCTAAGTTAAGCGAAGGTTAAGCCACTGTCTGTTGAAATTTTGATTTTTATACTGAGATTACCATATAAGACTGATAATCATCTAATTGTATACTCGATTGCGTCCATATTATGCAATACATAGCACTCGACTATTTGTACAACGACCCCCCATCCAAATAGTCATGCACCGGATCTGGCACCAGATATCGGATGCTTTTTCCAGTTTTGAGTTGCTCCCGGATAAAGGTGGCCGAGATGTCCAACTGTGGCGCTTCAAAAAACTGAACGGAGGGGTGATCATCGAATGCCGTTCCATCATGACCAGGACGGCGATACACCAGGATACGGTTATCACGCAGGAGGATTTCATGGTTCTTCCATTTGGCCAGACTGGCGAGATTGTCGCCACCCATGATCAGGGCAAACTGATGATCAGGGTACTTGTCCCGCAGATAGGCTAATGTATCCACCGTATAGGATGGCTTGGGCAGGGAAAATTCAATGTTTGATGCATGAAATCCAGGATTGTCCTCAATGGCCAGCCGGACCATATGGAGCCGATCTGCATCCTTCGCCAGCGTCTT
>JAHEAU010000075.1 GCA_024642625.1 Lewinellaceae bacterium | reverse complement strand
AGGTGGAACCATCCATTTTGTGATCAACAACCAGATCGGATTTACGACAGATTTTGATGATGCCCGATCGTCAACCTATTCGACTGCTGCCGCCAATATGATCCAGGCTCCAGTCTTTCATGTCAATGGTGATGACCCGGAAGCTGTAATCTGGGCGGTGGAACTCGCGACAGAATACCGCCAGCGCTTCAATGCTGATGTATTCATCGATATGGTCTGTTATCGCCGTCATGGTCATAATGAAGGTGACGATCCACAGTTCACGCAACCGGAGATGTACCGCATCATCAAGGATCATCCCAATCCTCGGGAGATCTATGTCAAACAACTGTTGGATCACGGAAATTTAGATGCTAAGTTGGCCGAGGAAATGGAACAGGCATATTGGGATTTCCTCCAGAGTCGTTTGGAGGAGGCGAAGGAAAAACCTCTGCCTTATACTTATCAGGAGCCGGAAGAAGCCTGGCGGGCATTGAAGAAAAAGACGGATGCTACTGACTATCTAAAGTCACCTGACACTGGAATAAAGACGACTCAAATCCGTCAGGTGCTCAATCATCTGAATACCATTCCCGATGGGTTCAAGCCACTCAGCAAGGTGAGTCGCCTTATTAAAAACATGAACAAGGCCATAGAAGAGGATAAGTTGGATTGGTCCTTGTGTGAATTGACCGCCTATGGCTCACTCCTCCTGGAGGGCTTCAACGTCCGCTTGTCAGGCCAGGATGCCAAACGAGGCACGTTCTCCCATCGACACGCAGTATTGTATGACGATGTCAACTACCAGGAGTACAATCGACTGGCAAATGTTGGTGAACACCAGGGACGTTTCTTTATTTTCAATTCACTGCTTTCCGAATTCGGCGTCCTTGGATTTGAATATGGCTATTCGCAGGCAACCCCACATACCCTGGTCATCTGGGAGGCTCAATTTGGCGACTTCAGCAATGGAGCCCAGTCTATTATCGACCAGTTCATTTTTGCTGGTGAATCCAAGTGGCAACGGATGAGTGGGTTGGTGATGTTATTGCCTCATGGCTATGAAGGACAGGGTCCTGAACACTCCAGTGCCCGGTTGGAACGCTTTCTTCAGGGTTGTGCCGAAAAAAATGTGACTGTCGCCAATATTACCAATCCAGCTAACTTCTTCCACGCCATGCGCCGGCAGTTGCATCGCCCCTTCCGCAAGCCAATGGTCATTATGTCGCCGAAATCTCTTTTGCGTCATCCGCTTTGCGTCTCTGGTATTGATGAAATGGCTCCAGGTACACATTTCCTGGAAACAATCGACGATCCCTCTTTCGCTGGTAAGAAAACAGTCAAGGTGCGTCGTGTGATTTTCTGTTCCGGAAAGGTTTATTTCGACCTCCTTCAGGAAAAGCAAGAGAAGGACTATAACGATATTGCCATTTGCCGCATCGAACAATTGTATCCTTATCCTGCGGAGCAAGTCGACCAGTTGATGGCAAAATACAAGGGAGCCGAAGCTGTTTGGGTTCAGGAAGAACCGCTCAATATGGGAGCCTGGGGCTTCCTGTTGTTGCACGCAGGATGTCATGTCTTCCGACCAATCGGCAGAAAAGCAGCTGCTTCACCGGCGACGGGTCACTACAAGATTCACGACAGGCAACAGCGTGAATTGGTCGAAATGGCATTTGCTAAATAAGGAAATATCAAATGATCAACATTCCAACTACTTTACACCAAAATTGGCGGGTACCGAATGAATAAGCCATGTCGTTAAATTCCATCAGCCGCTATCAAAAGTGGGTAAATCAGCTTGATACCTTGTTATTGTGGGGTACCTTATGCACCCTGGCCGTTTTGATTTATGATCTTGGTTTTTTTCTTGCGATTCTGGAAAATCAGGTTGCGGATACCCTGGCAACAGTTTCACTGTTCATTCTGACATGTTTATCCAGCATCAGGGTCAGCCTTAGCAACCGTTCTGGTAATATCGACAAGCAGCATTTGTGGCGAGAATGGTTAATTCCGGTCTTGTTACTTGGAGCCATGATTTTACGTACATCTCATGGTCAGCAATGGATCGGGTGTTCATATAATCTAAGTGAATTTTTTATCCTTTCCATTGTCATATTTGTTTTCTTTGTTGAATTGTCAAAAAAGAGCTTTTTAATCTTTCGTCGACGATTAAATCCGGCTTTGCTCTTTATGGTCAGCTTTGTTGTGATGATCTTTTTGGGAGCATCCTTATTGTTAATGCCAGCGGCAACAACAAATGGTATTGATCCGGTCGATGCTTTATTTACCTCGACCAGTGCTGTCTGTGTGACGGGCTTGAGCGTACTGGATACGCAATTCGGCTTTACTCGCTTTGGTCAAACTGTTATTCTTTTCCTGATTCAGATTGGCGGTTTGGGAATCATGACATTTACTTCTGTATTTGCGTATTTCTTTACAGGAAAATTTACGTTTGATAGTCAAATATTTTTATCTGATCTAAATCAGGAACAACGATTTGGTCAAATATTTAAAACACTTTACCGTGTTATTTTTATAACGCTTGGTTTAGAATTCATTGGTTTCATACTGATCTGGTTGAGTTTACCATCAACCGCATTTGTAAGTTGGGGGGATCATACATTCACGGCTTTTTTTCATTCAGTTTCCGCTTTTTGTAATGCGGGTTTTTCCACCTATTCCCAGGGATTATTTGAACCTGCATTGCGCACAAATTATCCATTACATTTTATTGTGGCTTTGCTGGTCATTCTCGGAGGGATCGGATTTTCAATTTTGTACAATTCATATGAGTTCCTTAAGTACAGATTTTGGATACTTCCACGTAGTGTTGTTGGCCGCTCCGGGCATAGGCCTTGGGTACTGAATTTTAATTCCAGGTTGATTTTGCTCACAACCACTATTCTGTTGATCACAGGTACGGGCTTGTTTCTGGGGTTGGAATGGAATGGCGTCTTAAAGGCACATTCAGGAATTGGCAAACTCGTCGAGGCGTTCTTTCTTGCTGTGACTCCACGTACAGCTGGATTCAATACGGTAGACATGGTGGCGTTAGCTCCTGGAACCATTATTCTTATTATTTTTTTTATGTGGGTGGGTGCATCCCCCGGTTCGACTGGTGGTGGTATAAAAACATCTACTTTTGCCCTTGCAAGCTTGAATATACTAGGAACAATAAGGGGGAAAAACAGGATAGAAATTTTCCGCAGAGAAATATCCAACAGTTCGCTTCGTATTTCGTACACGGTTATTTCACTTTCATTGATCGTAATTGGGATGGCCATCTTTTTCCTGATGATGACAGATCCAGAAAAGGGATTAATTGCATTGGGATTTGAGGTCTTTTCTGCATTCAGTACAGTAGGGTTGTCATTAGGGATTACTCCGGGTATCAGCGCAATGGGTAAGCTGATCTTGATCTTTACCATGTTTATAGGGCGGGTCGGTGCGTTTACGATTTTAATCAGTTTATTCAAAAAAGTGCCATATGCACCTTATCGATTCCCAAAGGAAACGGTTTCAGTCTCATAATTAAATAGGATTCAATATGAAATTCTTGATTTTTGGCCTTGGCAATTTTGGCGGTGCATTGGCCATCAAACTGACGAATCTCGGGCATGAGGTTATTGGTGTCGATAAACGTGAAGACAAGGTATTGGCCATTAAGGACAGCATCACCTATGCGATTAACCTGGATTCAACCAGACAGGATGCAATGAGAACCCTGCCGCTGAGTGAAACGGATACAGCTATTGTATGCATTGGGGAAGACGAAGGCAGCGCAATGTTGACAACCGCTTTACTCAAGCAATTCAAGGCGAAACGAATCATCAGTCGAGCCATATCGCCTCTTCATCAGATCATTCTTGAAGCAATGGGCGTGGATGAACTTGTGCATCCCGAAGAAGATTCAGCAGACCGTCTGGCCCGTCGGTTAGATATCAAAGGATTGGTAGAATCCTTTCATGTCGGTGAAGATTATAAAATCGCTGAAATTACTGTGCCTTTGAAATTTATCGGAAAAACAGTTGGGCAGGCCGGGTTTCCTAAAATTCATCCACTAACAATCATTACTATTATTCGTACTGAACTGGAAGCGAATGCAATCGGGAGTGAACGACGAGTCCATCATATTGTCGGAGTCGTAGACCAGGATACGCTGTTAAAAGAAGGCGATCTTTTAGTCCTTTTCGGTCGAATTAAGGACATAGAGAAACTAAGTGAAATGTAATTTATTCACTTTAGCGACTGGACAGATTAAATTGAAATGAATTGTTACTGGATCTTTGCCGTCAGCTCTTCGCTCAGAGGGTTGACCTTGCTCGGATAAACACCGATCAATTTGCCTTCGGGATTTACCAGAAATTTGTGGAAATTCCATTTTACAATATGGCTTGATTTGCCATCTAGTTCCTGATTGGTTAACCACTGATAAATAGGGTGCTGATCGGAACCCTTTACGTCTATCTTGGTTGTCAATGGAAAGGAAACACCATAATTCTTTTGGCAAAAACTTTTAATTTCCTCGTTTTCTCCTGGCTCCTGGCGAAGAAATTGATTGCAAGGGAAACCAATCACGACCAGTCTGTCTTGATATTGTTCATAAAGTGCTTCCAGATCTTCATATTGGGGAGTATATCCACATTTGGAAGCCACATTAACACAAAGGACATATTTGCCTTTGTAGTCGGCCATGTTCAGAAGCCCTCCATCGATATCTTCAATGGTGAGGTCATAAAAGGAGGTGGATGCCTGGCGAAGTGCTTCATCACTGGGGATAGAAGATTTAACAGTATATGCAGTGCCAAATATCCAACCGAATAGTGGGAGCAACGTAATTAGGAAATTCATAATGAGCGATTGATTAGTGTCTCATAACATAGATCAACCTAATCTTGTTCAATATCATTGCCTCAATCCTTGAATACCTGGATTGTACTTTTCGCATCGACCAGATCAGTAAACTTTCCCACATACCGCGTCGCCTGGACGATATGATTATCTATCCAGTGATAATTGCCACCTCTTGGCTTATTCATCAATAACGCATGATATCGAAATTGATGCCGATCCAGCCACTCCACCGTTACCGCGCGATGGTCCTCAGTGCGTGAAGTAAAAAAGGTTATGACATGGCCTTCATCAAACCATTTATTGATCGTGGCAAGTGCATCCGGATACAGTTTTGCAGTAGCCATGCGCTCAGGTTCTTCATTTGGTATATCATCGCAGATTGTCCCATCGATATCGATGAGAAAATTCTTTACACCTTCCGGAAGGCCGGGACTTAATGGATTTCCCTCGTCATCCTGGAGGGGTTGAAGGTTGGACATAGCTTTGTAGGCTGCATGGTTGATGCTCCAATTTCGGCATTTTTCCGAGAAAGGAAGTCTCAAGGACCCATATGCTAAAGGTTAAGTTGATTTTTTCGGCTTGTTCCTCACAGCCCAGTACATCAATCCAAAGCCGGTCAATGTCTGAATGATCACCAGGCTATTTCTGTAGTAGGAATGTGTTTCATGCTGGCCAGAAAGGAACCAATACCCAGCATGACCAGCTATAATGGCCCCGATAAGGAGCAAATAAGATACATAGCTCCGATTCATGGTTATCAGTATGGGTGGTTTTCGGAATGTCGTTTGGTTACTCGTCGTCTGGATCCGGTTTCCGGGTCTCCGGCTCTACACCAAGTGAAGCCAAAATAGATGTTTTATTGTGATCGTATAACGAATATTTATCCACCAGACGGGCTGCAGAACTTGCAGCTATTCCAGCGAGGAGAAAATAAAATATGGCTGAATGTCTGTCGGTCATTTCCAGGACAAGGATCGCAGCAGTGAATGGAGAACGCGTGACCCCAGTTAGAAATCCGATCATACAGGACAGGACCAATAGGTTGTGTGATAAATCACCCAGTTTAAAACTTTGCAAGAGCGTTTCCCCAAGGACACCTCCGGTGCTGAGAGCCGTGGCAAAGACCCCACCCGCGGCACCTACACTATAACTCAGGATCATCCCTCCCATTCTGACTGGAAGGATATACCAGGGGAGCTGACTGTTGTCCTCAAAGAGCAATCGGTTGACTAATGGTTTTCCGGTACCTGCAGCGTCTGCTCCGAAAAAGTAGAGTAGTGTGGCAAAGGTCAGGCCGAGCAGGAGTGCACCCCAATATTTTCGGGAAGCCTTCCAGTGTTTGCGCTTCCATGTTGCGATTCGCTGTAGGATCAAAGCCACAAGTGCTCCACCAAATCCGGCCAATCCAGCAAAAAAAATGACCCACCACATATGGTTAAGTCCAGGACTGCCGATCGTTGGAAAACCAAGATAAAGATAAGGTCCTAATAATGTTTGGGCTGCCATACCGGCGATAATGACCGCTGCAAGGACAGACGTCCGAAAGTAGGAGATATGCGTTCTGGTCAATTCTTCAATTGCAAAGACGATCCCGCCCAAAGGGGTATTGAACGCAGCAGCCAGGCCTGCAGCACCTCCCGTTATCAACATGACCCGTTGAGAGATCCTGGGCCAAAAATTGGGTAATTTTGAATAGACCCATTGAAAGATTGATCCCGAAATTTGCAATGTAGGGCCTTCCCGACCGATGACACCTCCACCTAGCAACAGGATCAGACTGGACAAGACCTTGATCACAGCAATGCGAAGACTGAGCAGTTTGTGAATCAAATCTTTTTGAGCAGGAAGAATTTCTACAGCAGCCATTAGATGAGGTATTCCAGACCCTCGTGCGGCTGGTGCAAACCGTTCAACCAACCAAAGAGAAACAATGAAGGCAACAGGTGTTAGCCCAAATACCCAGACAGGATGTTCACGAATGATCCATTGTCCCCAATTCTCAAATGCATGAAAGAGGAATTCATATCCGACAGCTACCAATCCCGTAAGCAATGCTGCAATCCAGAAGGGTATTGCCCGCAATGGCAACAATCGGATTAAATACCGCAAACGCCGTTGATCGAGCCATCGGTCCAGCCCAAATCTTCCAACCCATCGTGTCAGAATTTCGAGTACTGGTTCTATGAAACGATTGCCAGGTAGTGCCATGATGGAATGCGGAAAGGAATAGGAATCTTTAAATATGGTCGAAAAATAAACCTTTGTAAGGGAAACCCGGGAAAAGAAACGAACGTAAGAGCAAAGCAACACTCATTCTGGATGAACCAGTATGGTGTGATACCTCAATCTATTCAAATGAACAACGTTATGCACATTGTCCGCTTTTCAATTGCCATTTTTTGCTTGATTCTTCTTGGATCCTGTCAACCGGATACTGCAGAAACAACTGCAGATGAATCGTCTTCAGATGTGCCTCCGAAGGTAGAAAGGACCGGCCCGGAGTCAGTCTTTCAAATTTTAAATGCAGATGGTGATCTTATCCATAATGTGAAGATTTTTGAAACTGCAAGCTTGTCTCATGGTACGGTATATCAGTTTTCACGAGGTGAGGGCCAGATCAATTTTGAAGAAGGTCCCAAATACATGTTGCGTGCTCCCGGTTATCGCGATGTATCATTCAAATTGGAAGGAGTCGATCGAATGACTCGTGTCCTTTTCTATATGTGGAAAGAAGATGCGCCGAATGAAGGGTTGTCCATTTCCGGAGATATCAAAGCAGATAATTTTCGAGCATTCAAAGATGTTACCGTTCAGTGCAATGGAGAATCGATCGCAACCGATGAATCCGGTGCCTTTTTTCTTACCCCTCAATTTGATGAGATGCCTGCTGAATTACCAGTTTTGATACAGTGGCCAGTAACCAAAATGGAAATGAGTGAGGTGAAAGTGATCCTTCTGGAAAAACCTGATTTTCCAGTTCGAATGAGTTTGTTTCTACAAACCAATGTCGTATTACCGCCGAAGCAGAAATCAATACAATAGGATATTACCTGTTGCTATTACATTAGCATGACAGAACCAGGTAGTGTCTCTAATTTGGGAAGGCCCAATGACAACAGGTAAAGGTCAGACCTTTCACTTTCCGCCTTCCAATTTTCCATTCATAACCCGCTCCATTTCAGACTCATCGCCTTAAAAAAATATAAAAAGGCCAACTCGAGAGCTCGAGTTGGCCTTTTTTATGAATGAATCTGATGACAATCAACGGGCATTTGACATGACAAACAACATTTCTCTAGCGATCTGGGCATTCCGGTCGTCATAGGTTTCATCTTCCCAATCTGAATGATCTGAAAGCCGCGGATCATCATATGGAATGGCCACTCTAAATTCTGCACCTGGTACAACTGGGCAGTGTTCATCTGCATCGGCACAGACCATGACTGCTCCAAATTTAGATGTAGGATTCTCAGGGTCATCATATTTCTTGCTGAAGCAGACCAAGGGTGGTCGGACTTCACTATAGTGTACCCTATAGTCGGCATTATTGCCAGCTATGGTCTCAGCCATAAACCCGGAGCGCATTAAAGAACGTGCAATTCTGCGATTAAAGGCTGTGACAATAGTCCCTCCAGAATATACCGTGATATCATCAATATTGAAGTATGCGGCTGCTGTTGTAGCCCAAATCTGCCCCAATTGACTGCGTCGACTGTTGCCAGTGCAGATAAACGTGAGTTGCACTGGCTCTTTCTTGAGACGTTTGTCACGGATATATGCACTCAGCTGCAACAGAGCATTTTTGCGCTCGCTATCAATTTGGTCAAATTCCATCAATCGGTCGTCCAGATAACTGGTGACCTGCTGTCGGGTGATGTGGGCTTGCTTTTCAGGAATCCCTCGCGGATACAGCACATCTTTCCCTTGTCCCCTCGCCGGACGCACGGTCTGTGCTTGACTGCTGCCAAGTCCAATGAGTAAAAACAGAAAGAGGCCAAAAGCTATCGTTCGCATAAGCTTAGATTTTGCGCATAAACGCGCTTGTATCCGAAAGACTCCTGAATAACGAATTTGTTCCAACAAAGATTGCAAATTAACCAATGCTTCACAATTTTCGACCTTTTTCCGGGTCATCAAACAAGATAACAACGGCAGGATAGGTGGTTTGTTGACCATTTTGTCGGGATTCGACGGCCATTGGTCGAAAGCTTGGACACCTGTGGATAAAGAGCATGTAGATTCAACTATGTGAATCCTACTCGATCTGTTCTCCACATGAATTATCAGACATTCCTACCTGCCTCTATCCTTTCCCCTTATATCATTAATTATTGGAAACTGGAACTTTTCGCGGATTCCGGTTTTCAGGAAAAGGAGATTATTCTTCCGGATGGCAATGCGAGCTTGATGTTCACCGATTATACCATTCGCCGGACGATTGTCGGCCAGTCAAATTGGACCGATCTCTGCGGGCAGGTTGTTTTTATCGGACAAAAGTCTCTTGCTGTCGAATATATTTTCCCACAAGATCAACATACAGTCACCTGGGGTGTCCGATTTCAACCAGCCGGCCTCCGGGCATTCTCTCGGATGCCCATGTCTGAAAGTACAAATGAGATTAT
Source organism: Lewinellaceae bacterium (assembly GCA_024642625.1). Taxonomy (GTDB): domain Bacteria; phylum Bacteroidota; class Bacteroidia; order Chitinophagales; family Saprospiraceae; genus JAGNXB01. The sequence continues at coordinate 4,561 of JAHEAU010000075.1, read as the reverse complement.
CGATGCCACGTGCGTCTTTTCTGAACCGGTTAGCAATGTAATGAATATGATTCAGGATGACAGGTCCTCTGCAGATATACAGGATGGTTTGAATACATTTTTTTTAAAACAATTGATGACACATCAAACGCCTCTTTTGACGACTGGTGCAATGGCTTCAACTTTGGCTGCGAAGCCGCAAGCTATTCGGGAAATAGCAAATCAATTCCGAATGTCCACAAGGCAGATGGAACGACATTTTAAATCGTATGTCGGTTTGTCGCCCAAGGCTTACTCCTGTATCACCCGATTTAATTTGGCCGTCCTGGCATCTGATCAGGAACCGAATAATACATTAGCTGGCATTTCGGAAACATCGGGATATTATGATGCTGTACACTTGCACCGTGAATCAATAAAAATTTGCGGACTGCCACCACAGGAAATATTTTATATTCAACGTGGTCAAACCCGGCCTTTATTAATGGAGTTGATCAGGCAGAGAATGTCATCCTGGATGAGTTGAATTCTTTTGTCGCATTTGTCATTGCCAGTGTATTTGTAGTTCATCATCTTTGGTTATACCTATTACAAATAGGAATTAATGCTATATAAATTTTGGTTTGGCTCTTTCATTTTGACATTAGCAGCCATGTCTTTGTTCATTCTATTTTCACGATAAAATTCATTTGTTATGTTGCAGAGGATCATGTTTTTTTTCTCCTTTATCATGTTTGCGGTTGCTCTTCAAGCTGATCCTGGATATCGCTATGAGGTAGACTTAAATCATGTATTGAATGACCGGGTAAAGGTTACATTAGCTGTGCCTGATCTGAATAGGAATACCCTGAAATTTCAACTGCCAAAGATCATACCCGGCACATACACAGAATATAACTTCGGACGACTTGTTCATGGATTTACAGCAGAGGACGAGAATGGACAATCCCTGTTTGTTACACACCCTGATGTTAATACATGGATCATTAAGCAGGCTAAAAAGTTGAAAACAATTACATATTGGGTCGACGATACATATGATTTGACTGAAGGGAAAGCTGTAGCAGGGATGTCAGGAACAAATATTGAGGAGGGTCGACATTTCTTGCTTAACGGACACGGGTTTTTTGGTTATTTCGATAAATTCTATGATTTACCGATCCAGATTGACGTTGTCCGTCCAAATGATTTTTACGGATCATCAGCTTATCCCGATGTTGAAGTTATCGGCAATCGTGACCGATATCATGCACCCAATTATGCCTATGTGGTGGATATGCCAATGATGTATTGTCGGCCAGATACGGCGACAGTAAGAATAGGAAAAACAGTTGTTCTGATTTCTGTGTATTCTCCAAATGGTCTTGTTGAATCTTCATTTTTGCAACAAGCCTATAGTCGACTCCTCAAATCTCAAGCGGCTTATCTGGGTGGTCAATTGCCAGTAGATCGTTATGCCTTTCTGATGTATTTTATGGCTGAGCAATTGCCGATTGGGACAGGGGCGCTGGAGCACAATTATTCTTCTGTTTACTGTTTACCGGAAATGGATCAATCGGTTCTAGCTCCCTTTCTGGTGAATATTGCTGCACATGAATTTTTTCATATTCTGACACCACTGCAACTTCATTCTGAAGAAATCCATCATTTTGATTTTAATGATCCTAATATGTCCCGGCATTTGTGGCTTTATGAGGGCGTCACAGAGTATTTTGCCCATAACAACCAAGTATATTCAGGGATGATCAGTAAGGAGGAGTTCTTGAAACGAATGGGCGACAAGATCCAGGACTCAAAAACCAGGTATTCGGATAATCTGCCATTTACAAAATTAAGTGAAGGATGTCTTGGCCGTTATGCAAACGAGTATGGTAACGTATATCAAAAGGGTGCATTGATCGCAATGTGTCTTGATTTGGAATTGATCAACTGGTCTGGCGGGGAATACCGATTAGTCAATCTGGTATCTGATCTGACAAAACGATTTGGTCCACACAAACCGTTTCAAGACAAATCATTGATCCAGGAGATTGTTGCATTGACCGATAAAAAGATTGGTGACTTCTTTACCTGGTACGTAACGGGTGATCGGCCTTTGGACTATGCCTATTTCTTTAATCTTGCAGGAGTTGCATATTCGCCACCATCAGACACATTTGTTTACGGCTTAGGAGATGTTCAATTGGGAATAGATCAGGAAACTGGTCACCTTGTTGTAAATGGGATTTACCAGTTAAACGAGTTTGGTCGTGCTCTTGGTTATAAGGACGGTGATGAGCTCATCAGTGTCCAGGGACAACCTATGCCGGCCACTGCTTTTGGTCCGTACTTCAAAGGTATTTTTGCGCAGATCAAGGAAGGGGAGCGATTTGAGGTTACTGTATTGCGCAAAGAGGGTGGTCTTGCACGAGAAGTACAGCTTGCGGCCCCCATTAAACGGATTCGTCGGGTATTAACGCCAGAGTTAACGTATCGCAATCAAACGGTAGATCGACAGGACATGATCCGAAAGGTCTGGTTGAATCAGGTGTGACTGACGACATTTTCTTCATGAAGAAGCGAAACAACAGGAAAAAGGGTTGTCATTTTTTAACGAGTGCCGGGCCTTTAATTTCCATGATATTCCATATTCGGAGGCGTCGAGTGGTTTAAATAGCGGTCAAACCACTGCACTACCTCATCCTCAACTTCTGATTTATATTCTGTCAATCCATGATCACCCCCTTCATAAATGATGAGCCGATAGGGGATACGAAATGGTTCCAGCGCCAAAGCCAGGCGCAGACTCTGTTCCGCTTTTACTCGCCAATCTGCATTGCCATGAAGGATGAGCAAGGGAACATGTTTTGGAAATCGTTCGGGCCAATACAATGCTGATCGCTCAGTCAGAGCTTCTGTCTTTCGGGTAGAATATTCCGGAATCAGTTCTGCTAAAACGCCTGTTTCCATTTGTGGTCGATCAGCAATTGAGGCAAATTGATCTGCCACAGCACCACCTACAACAGCAGCTTTAACCTCGGGCATTTGAGTTAAGGCGATATATGTCATCATACCACCTCTACTCCAGCCATACATACCTATTCTGGATGTATCTGCGCCAGGAATTTCAGCAAGTACCTGAGGCAGGATGACTACATCATCGATATCCTTTCCACCAAATTCTTCCATGCCTTCGCTGCCTCCTGCACCTCTGTATTGACTAGCAATGACAACGTAGCCATGTCGAGCCAATCGAGCAAGCCAATATACACAATGCGCTATTTTCAATGATCCGAAATCACGATTGCCACCGCGGTTGTAAATGATGCACGGATAATGACCTTCTTTTTTGGGTTTAATTACAAAGCCATTAATTTTTAAACCATCACTCAAATAAGAAATGGCTTGAATGTCGATACTATCCAGATAGGCAAATTCTTTTTTCCATTGGATGGAATCATTGGATCTGTCGATCAAGTTCTCATAGATTGGAGTATGAGAAAAATCGGAAATTAATTTGGTTTCCGTCAGGATGCGCTGGCTGGAGCTAGATGTAATAAATAAGTTGTTTAGTGCAAAAAACAGGATCAGTATGCGCATGAGTGTTATGAATTGGAAGGAGTAAGAAGTCACGTTATGTGTTCTTCTCAGTTGACCAAAATAAGAAATTATTTTGTGTGTATCAGGGTTATTGATATCCTTTTGCTTGCAGGCTGAATAATTCAGAATACAGCCCACCGTTGTTCATCAATTCTTCATGGCTCCCCATTTCGACAATTTTACCATGCTTCAAAACGATGATTCGGTCGGCCATTCGGACTGTCGAGAATCGATGAGAAATAAGGACGGCGCTTCGGCCTGAGATCAACTCGGCAAACCGGATAAACACCTCATGTTCAGCTCGTGCGTCCAGGGCTGATGTTGGTTCATCGAGGATGAGGAGTTGAGCATCACGCATGTAAGCTCGAGCAAGGGCGATCTTCTGCCATTGGCCTCCAGAGAGATCGACTGAATCTGCAAATCGACGACCGAGGATCTGGTCATACCCTTTGGGTAATTCACGGATCACATCATCTGCAAGACTTTTTGCTGCTGACTGTTCGATCCGAATCTGGTCTGCGCGTTGATCGATATTTCCAATGGCAATATTTTCACCTGCCGGAAGTGCGAATTTTTGAAAATCCTGGAAAATAATACCCACCTGATCACGAAGCGTCGCGACATCATATTCACGTAGATCATGACCATCGAGAAGAATATGCCCTGATGTGGGTTCATACAGGCGTGCAAGGAGTTTGACTAACGTTGTTTTTCCGGCGCCATTTTCACCGACTAATGCAAGTTTCTCACCTGCATGGAGAGTGAAATTCAGATCCTGGAGCACCCATTTTTCTGTACCCGGGTATTTGAAACTTACTTCTTCAAATGTGAATCCCAGGCTGATTGGATTTGGGAATGGGCGGGGTTCAGCAGGCGAATCGATCTCTGGTTGGATAGCAAAAAAATCAAAGAGGTCCTGGAGATAGAGGGCCGCTTCTGCGATTGTAGAAAACCGGCTCATCAAACCCTGGAGGAGGTCACGCATGCGATCGAAGGATCCAGC
>JAHEAU010000306.1 GCA_024642625.1 Lewinellaceae bacterium | reverse complement strand
ATATCAAATTGTCCATCACCAGGAAGAAAGATGACATTGTCTTTGGTTGATTTGAAGTAAATATCTCTGATTAACCAGGAAGAAAGATGACATTGTCTTTGGTTGATTTGAAGTAAATATCTCTGATTCCGGCGCCGATACCCAAATTGCGGCCATGGATTATTGGTCGGATATGGAAATCTCTTTGAGCAAGGGTCTGAATCTGATGAGGAGTCTGATCTGTGCTTCCATCGTCCACAAGGATGATCTCGAAATCAACCAGTTTCCAGAATTTGGCGAGAGCAATGACATCCTGGACCACATTTTCCAGGGTCCCTTCCTCATTATAACATAAGATGCCAAAAGACCATGATTGCATAGAAAAAGCCGAATAAACATGAAGGCTATACCCAGTGGATGGATCGAAATTCAGGTTTTAGATAAGTGATCCAGGAGGCCGACAAGATAGGAAATCTTTATACCCTCGGCTCAACTGTGTACTTTTGCTGCGCCATTCATTCAATTCACAGGAAAGTTTTTCCTTATGGAGGTTAAGTTGTCTAAACTCGTCTCTCAGATGTCAGAATCTGAGACAATAAAAATGTCACAAAAGGCAAGAGATCTCACGGCTCAAGGTCATGAGATCATTAATTTGAGTCTGGGTGAGCCAGATTTTGATACGCCCCAGCATATCAAAGATGCTGCCGTTGCAGCCCTCGACGCTGGGTTTACAAAATATACTCCTGTGCCGGGTTTGCCGGAATTGCGAAAGGCAATTCAACAAAAGTTCTCAAGAGATAACGACCTCCATTTTGGGCTAGACGATATCGTAGTATCCAATGGGGCAAAGCAATGCCTTGCCAATGTAATGTTGGCCTATCTGGATGCCGGTGATGAAGCGATCATATTCACACCCTATTGGGTCTCCTATTATGAAATGATCCGGATGGCTGGGGCTATTCCTGTTTTGTTGGCTGCTGGAATCGAACAAGATTTCAAGGTTACACCTGATCAGCTCAAGTCAGCAATTGGATCCAAAACAAAAATGATCCTCTTTTCATCACCTTGCAATCCCACTGGAACTGTCTACAGTCGTGAAGAATTGGAGGCCATTGCTGAAGTTCTTCGTGTGTACCCCGACATACTTGTGGTCAGTGATGAGATTTATGAATATATCAATTTCAAGAGCAAGCATTTTTCAATTGGCAGCATTCCGCATATGCGTGATCGGACTGTCACTGTAAACGGATTTGCCAAAGGGTTTGCCATGACGGGTTGGCGGTTGGGTTATATGGGTGCTCCAAACTGGCTTGCAAAGGCCTGTAGCAAAATCCAAAGTCAGTTCACATCCGGAGCCAATTCGTTTGGTCAGAAGGCGGCTGTTGTCGCATTGGAAAGCCCATTAGATACAACCATAGCCATGCGAGAGCAGTTTCGCCGTCGTCGTGATTTATTAGGTGATCTTTTGGGAAGAATTCCCGGTTGGAAAGTCAATCAACCGGATGGCGCATTTTACCTTTTTCCGGATATCAGTGCATTTTTTATTAAATCTTCAGCACAAGGACCAATTCGGAATGCGACTGATTTTGCAGAGTTTCTATTGGATCAAGCACATGTCGCTACAGTTGCTGGTACAGCATTTGGTGATGATAATTGTATCCGGATTTCCTATGCTGCATCCGAAAAGGATCTCTTAGAAGCTTGCCAACGGATCGAAAAGGCAATGCATCAACTCTGGTAAACAACGGATAAATCAGGTCATTTTCGTTAAGATTATTTCATTCATTCAGAACCTCATTCGGTTCTAGATTCCCTATTCTCTGATGAAAGAAAAACAGAAATCCATCATTTGTGAGCAAGTGCAATTGATTACTCATCCAGTGGCTGATCAGCGCCCCAAAACGCTTGAGAAGCATGGTGATCTTCGGAATGACCCTTATTATTGGCTGAACCAACGGGAAGACCAAGATGTGATTGACTATTTGAATTCTGAGAATGCATACCGTGAGTCCGTCATGGCTCCGTTGAAACCATTACAGGATCGAATTTATAAAGAGATCATTGGCAGAATCAAACAGACAGACCAATCTGTCCCGGTTCGAGATAATGGTTATTGGTATATCACTCGGGTTGAAGAAGGTAAAGAGTATCCAGTTTATTCAAGAAAAAAAGATGAACCAGGCAGTGCAGAATTCGTTCTCCTGGATGTAAACAGAATGGCTGAGAAACATTCATATTACCATATTGGTGGTCGGTCGGTCAGTCCGAATAATCGATATCTGGTTTTTGGCGAGGATACAGTAAGCCGAAGACAATACACGTTGAAAGTTCTCGATTTGGAGACCCAAACTGAACTCACTGAAGCCATTCCCAATACGACGGGTAATGCGGTTTGGGCAAAAGACAACCAAACATTTTTCTACACAAAAAAAGATGATTCCCTTCGTGCCTTTCAAATATATCGTCATCACTTAGGATGTCCAGTTGAAGAGGATGTTCTCGTTTATCATGAGCAGGATGACACATTTCATGTACAAGTCTACCCTTCCACTTCCAAGGAAATGATTCTGATTGCTTCTGAGCAGACGGTTTCCTCTGAGTGTCAATTTCTTCGTGCAGACCGACCTCTCGACAAATTTCAGATCGTTCATCCTCGTGAACGTAATATGGAATATGAACTCGATCATTTTCATGGTCAGTTTATCATTCGAACAAATTGGGAGGCAACCAACTTCCGGTTGATGACTGCTGATGATCAAACGGTGGAGAGGATACATTGGAAGGAGTTGATTCCCCATAGAATGGGAATTCTATTAGAAGATGTGTCCCTATTTACGGATCACATTGTCATCCAGGAACGAGTAAAGGGAATCAGCAAGATCAGAGTCAGAACATGGGACGGTCAGGAAGATCAGCACGTAGACTTTGGTGAGTCAGCATATATGGCTCAGTTAGGGAGCAATCCAGATCCTTTGAATGATCAGGTCAGATTGGTGTATACCTCGATGACAACTCCTGTTTCAACATTCGATTATCATATGAGGAATCAGGTATTGTCTCTGATGAAAGAGGAAGAGGTCGTCGGTTCTTTTGATAAAACGGAGTATTCAACTGAACGATTAATGGCTACCTCACCAGATGGCGTCCAGATTCCAATTTCAATTGTCTATAAGAACGGATTTCCAAAACACCAGCCAGGACCATTGTTGCTTTATGGGTACGGATCTTATGGTATCAGTATCGATCCTTATTTCAGTTCTGCACGATTAAGCTTACTTGATCGGGGCTTTGCATTTGCCATAGCACATATTCGCGGGGGCGAAGACCTTGGCCGGCCCTGGTATGAACAGGGTCGGCAATTATCAAAAATGAACACGTTTACTGATTTTGTCTTGTGTGCGGAATTTCTGATCGAGGAAGGATTCACAAATGCCAATCAGCTGTTTGCCATGGGTGGCAGTGCTGGAGGGTTGTTGATGGGAGCCGTAATAAATATGCGACCTGAATTATGGCGGGGGGTGATCTCTGCCGTGCCCTTTGTGGATGTCGTAACGACTATGCTTGATGATTCCATCCCCTTGACCACAGGTGAATATGACGAGTGGGGAAATCCGAATGATCCCGAGTATTATCATTACATCAAGGCCTATTCTCCGTATGATAATGTGGCGTCCAAGTCCTATCCTTCGATGTTAGTCACTACCGGTTTGCATGATTCTCAGGTTCAGTATTGGGA
>JAHEAU010000074.1 GCA_024642625.1 Lewinellaceae bacterium | reverse complement strand
GAAGGTTATCGGTTTACACAATTGACAAAAACGCCCATCCTGGATATATCCGGAGAATGGGCGGTAACATTTGACCCCGATACACCTGATGCATATCCTGGAATAGCCGAATTCAAACAGAAAGGAAATGCGCTCGAAGGTACATTTCGCACAGAAACAGGCGATTACAGGTTCCTGGCTGGAACAGTCCAAGCCAATAAACTTTATCTCTCGTGTTTTGACGGCGCCCACGCATTTTTGTTTGAAGGCAAAATCAACACAGATGGGACTCTGATCGGTTCATTTCGATCTGGAAACCATTACCAGACATTCTGGGAAGCAAAACGAGATCCGAATGCTCAATTGACAAACGCGGATGAATGGACAGAATTAGCAAGCAAATCAGAACCAATCAGTCTTGATTTGATCGATGCAGATGGAGTCCCGTTTTCAACAAATGATGAAGCATACATTGGAAAACCACTGTTGATCCAGATCATGGGTACATGGTGTCCGAACTGTCTGGACGAAACCCGATTCCTTCAAGCCTATATCAGGGAAAACCCTTCGACAAAACTTGCGATTGTCAGCGTAGCGTTTGAAAAATACAGGGATTCAGAACGTGTATTGCCCTTGCTTCAGCGATATCGGGATCGATTGTCACTCCCCTGGCGAATGGCTTGGGGTGGGTATGCCAATAAGGAGGAAGCGGCACAGGCGCTCCCCTTCCTGAATGTGGTCAAGGCTTATCCTACACTATTGTTTTTAGATAGTAATCATCGAATTCAGCATATTCATTCTGGATTTGATGGGCCTGCAACGTCGAAATACGAGCAATTCGGAATTGATTTCCATAACTTTGTAAACCTACTTACCGGCACATCCCAATAAGCCTGTAAGCTACTTTGATCCATGAACAATCCACATTTTGTTGTCCTGTTTCACCAGGTGAATTATCCACTGGCTGCGCAAATGACTCGTCATTTGGTACAGGCGGGATATACGTTTGCCCTGGTTTGCGAGGATGACCTCAAACCGGGCGAATCCCTGGCGACACGCCTTGTGAACGATACCCGGCCCCTGTTGCTCATGGTCAGTGACAATTTCCTCAAGGATGCTTCCTGTGTCGCTGAACTTTTGCCTGTTCTTCAGAAAAGAGAGCCTTCCCAGATTCAGATCATTGTCCTGACGGAGGGATTTCCGGATGAGGCCAAGGAACCCGTACCAACTCGTTTGGACCGGGTAGGTCAAATCCTTCATTATATAAATTACTGGCAGGATCGTTATCTCCAATTGCGCAAAATCAGGCCTGATCAGATTCAGGATGAAAAAGAAAATAACGCCCTGGTCAAACAAGTTCGAAAAATTGCCTTCGAAATTGGCAACCTGATCGAGTTCCTTCGGGAACAACAAACGTATAGTTGGGAAGCACTATCCTCTAACCATTACGAATTGTTTTTTAGAAAAAGTGGCAATATCAGTCTGCATGCTGATTTTAAACATGAGCACCCCTTCCTGGAGGAGGACGAACACCTTGAGGATAGAATCAGGGAAAACATATCCATCCATCGCCTGGAAGAAGATCTGAATGAATCTGAAACGGACTCTTTGGTCGAATTACCCATGACCAATGGTACAACAGAGAAAAACCAGGTTGAGGAACATCGATTCTCGGGCAATCCCGAGCATGAATTATTAAAAAAGTTGATAGCCTATAAAAACGGGCTTGAGCCTGACGCTACGAACGAAGATGATGATGATTGGGACGATGATGATGACACCCATTTAACCCCTAATTCTTCTGACCAGGAGGAGGCTGATGACCAAATTGGCGGGCCAATCATTGCTCTACCGCAGCGGAACCTGTCTCATTTAAGGCGATTGTTAGAACAGGATCCGGAGAATATTCCGGCTCGCCTCGATTTGGCTACTTTGCTGGCCGAGGACGATCAATATTTTAATGAGACGACCAATCATCTTGAGGAGGTACTTCGGCTGGATCCCAAAAATGCACGTGCATTTACCTTGTTGGGGCAAATATCTGAACAGTACAAAGAGTTCAAATTGTCCGTTAGATACTACGAAAAAGCATTGGAATCTGATCCGACATTCGGTCAGGCTCACCTTGGGTTGGGACGAATTTTAATGGAGGACAAAGACCAGGTTGAACGAGCGATCGATCATTTAACAGATGCAAAGGACCTCCTGGATAACCAGACTGGTGTGTTGGTCTTATATGCCACTGCTCTGGAATCCGCAGGAAAAATCAAGAGGGCTGCAAAGGCCTATAAAAAATTGCTCAAACAAGATCCCGGGAACGAAACATACAAAGCCAAATTAGCTGATTTGTATTATCAGTTGGGAGATAAAATTAAAGCAGTTCAAATCCACCGTCATCATGTAATAGATGAACTTGATCATCCGGATACAGGATGGCCTGATGAGTTTCTTGAAATGAATTGGCCAGAAGAGGAAAAGGAACAGATCACGATAGATATTCCAGACGTAAAGAAACCAGAAAGGGATCCACACGTCCAGAAGAAAACGCTGACAATTCTGATCACAGGTGCTACATCCGGAATAGGTCGGGCAACAGCTCGTGTACTTGCACAAGCAGGTCACCGGTTGATTATCACAGGTCGAAGAGAAGAGCGATTACACACCTTGCATGAAGAATTAAAAGATCAATACAAGACTGATGTGTTCCCTCTTTCTTTTGATGTTCGCCAGGAAGCGGTGACTCGTCAAATGATGAAAGCCCTGCCTGAATCATGGGCTAATGTGGATGTATTGATCAATAATGCCGGTCTGGCTAGTGGGTTGGCGCCTATCCATGAAGGTGATATTGAAGATTGGGATCGTATGATCGATACCAACATCAAAGGATTACTTTATATGACCAGAGCGGTTTCGCCTGGAATGGTCAAACGACAGCGCGGACAAATCATCAATATCTGTTCAACTGCGGGTAAGGAGACTTATCCGAATGGGAATGTGTATTGTGCAACCAAATTTGCAGTTGAGGCATTGACTAAATCAATGCGAATTGATCTTCACCAATATGGTATTCGAGTAGGCCAGATCAGTCCTGCACACGTTGAAGAAACTGAGTTTGCGATCACTCGTTTTCACGGTGATGCTCAAAAAGCCAAAATCTATTCGGACTTCAATCCATTGGCATCCCACGATGTAGCCAATGCCATTCTGTTTATGATCGAACAACCACCACACGTCAATATCCAGGACATTCTGATGATGGGTACGCAACAGGCAAATTCGACCACAATCAATCGATCTGGACGAATTTATGATCAGGACTGATCTACGACAAGAGGAAGTGTTTTCACCATACTTCCATCCTGAATCCGTAAATAGTAAAGACCTGTAGCCATCTGGGGCAAGTCGATATCAACCTTAGAGGAAAAGCCTGTGTTGAACTGTACTGTACGCTCGAGAATCAATTTCCCCTGGAGGTTTACCAAAGACAAAATAAATGGTGAAGTTGATGGCCTGTTTTGAGTCAAAAGGGTCAATTGACTTCGCACAGGATTTGACTGTAATCTCCAATCCACCCCATTTGAAGGGAAAAGCTGTATTGCCGTATTTATCGGCTTAAGTACTTCTATTAGTGAAAGTGTGTACATCGAACGCGCATGTGTACCAATGACAAGTGTTTGTGTCGACTCCTGATAAACCATATCGTATACTGGTACATCGGGCATTCCTGTCCCTAGTTTATACCATGCATTCCCACCATCGATTGTGCCAAAAACTCCTGCATCCGTGCCCACAAACAGGATCGAATCACCTGTTCCTGGAATTAGAACAAACGTATTTATCCCCAGAGGTGGAAGGTCTCCAGAAATGTCGATCCAGGTTTGACCTGCATTATCTGACCGGTGGAAATGGGATACAAATTCATTATAGCGATATCCTGAATGGCTGACAAAAATTCGCTGAACTGAGTTTGGACTCCCCTCGCAATCAGTGACGTATCGCTCAGGCAATCCAGTAGTGATATCAGTCCAATTTTGTCCATCATTTTGGGTAATCCACAAATGACCATCCCCGGTACCGGCAAGTACAATACCAGGCTCAAGTGGCGACTCACCCATCGATGTGATGACATGCGTTCCAGGATGGTACACCTTCACTGTATCCGTCAGTCGGCCGCTGATGGGAAGCCAAGCTGCCGAAAAGTGATCCATATTTCGATAGACCCTGTTTGTGCCATGGTACATTGGATATGGGGGATGTGATGAGATAAAATATGGCGCATCCCACCCCACTCGGTCAGAAGGATCAACACCTTCCGTAAAATCGTCCCAATCTTTCCCACTATTTGTCGTTACAACTAGACTACCACCTTGATATTCTGCATAATTCACATCGGAATAAACAGGATGAAACCTGGGTTGGAACCCATCCGCACCATATATTCGCTCCCAGTTGAATGGATCATTCCAACCGGCAACAGTACCATTGTCTTGTAATCCACCAGACAGTTGACTTTGATCATGTGGATTGAGGGCAATACGGTAAAATTGAGAGGCAGGAAAATTATCCAGATCGGCCCAGGTCACGCCGCCATCAGAACTGGTATAGGCTCCACCATCAGTTGCCAAATCGAGACGACCATCAGGATGAAATGACAAATCATGTTTATCAGCATGAACACTGTACACCCACCAATTCGGTGTAGATTTAACCCATTCCAAACCACCATTCGTCGATCGCCAAAGGTCTACACCCAGAATGAATAGATCATTTGCATTGTTTGGATTTACAGCGATTTTCCCAAAATACCATCCAAATCCACCTAAAGCGTCACTCGGAAGTCCGTTTGTATTCTCATCAGTAGAAACTTGAATCCAGGTATTCCCTAAATCAGAACTTCTGTAGACACCTTTCAGGTTTTGATTCGATCCGACGAAAAGCACAAAAATCTGACCCTGTGACCAAGCAAGACCTGACCTTGAAAGTGACTCATTGGGAAGCCCGTTCTGAACGACAGACCATGAATCCCCACCATCCATGGATCGATATAACCGTGATAAATTGCCATTCACAATGGATTCTGCCTGGTTGCGGATACGGTGCCAACCACAAGCAAAGATGACCATCGGATTATCAGGTGCAATCATGACATCTGTAATCCCTGCTTCATCAGATAAATACAAGACTTTTTCCCAGTTTTTCCCTCCATCATAAGATCGGTACAAGCCTCGTTCATCACCTCGTCGCATGGGAATACCCATACTACCAACATACAAGGTATCCGGATGAGTAGGATGAATAACCAGATTGGATAGAATCCCTGCATCTTTCAAACCGACATACGTCCACGACTCCCCGTAGTCATTACTCCTGAACAAACCCTGGCCCAGGAATACATAGCTGGAGATGTTCGGATCGCCCGTCCCGGCATAAATAATTGACGGATCTGTAGGGTGAATTCGGATAAAGGAGATACTCAGCGCTGGTTGATCATCGAAAACTGGATACCAACTGACACCGCCATTGATGCTTTTAAAAATACCCCCAGCAGTAAGACCAGAAAACAACATATTGGAGTCCGAAGGATGGCGAACCAATGTATTCACTCGGCCTCCAACATTATTCGGACCTTTATTTATCCAGGGCGTATCAAAACCTTGGGGTGCATCTCCTCGTTGGCCAGCCATGGATTTGTTCATCTCCATAGCTTGCAAATATCCCTCTGCCCCACCCTCTAAATTGGGATAATTTCGCAGCAAATAGAATTCTTCAAATGGCTTCAACTGTGCCTCGGCACCAGGATTATTGTGTTGACCACAGGAATACAGAGCAAGACAACAAACCAATGGTAAAAAGAGGCGCATACGAACTTGAGTTTAGTCAGCTATACTATTGATGAAATTGCGGAGTTCCTGAGCCTCTTTCGGCTTAATTCGACCACTGAGAATCAGGCGAAGTTCCCTTCGTTTCATTGCTTCCTGATAAAGATACTCCTCTTCAGAAGTCAATGGGAGTACCTCTGGCACATGAACAGGTTTCTGCCGTTGGTCATCCAATGCAACAAATGTGTAATAGGCATGATTACATCGTTTTGTGTTCCCACCCTTGATATCAGTGGAAAAGACCTCTACAAAGATCTCCATTGACGTATTGAAGGACCTTGTCACAGAAGCAAGAATAGTTACCACCTCACCCATGTGGATAGGGAGCTTGAAGGAAACATGATCCACAGATGCTGTGACCACATAACATTCGCTGTGTTTGCCGGCACAAATGCCTGCCGCAATGTCCATCCAACACAACAGATTTCCACCCATTAAATTTCCGATAGGGTTCGTATCGTTCGGCATGACCATTTGAGTCATGGTCGTTTTTGAATCTGAAACTTTCTTTTTGTTCATATGTGGTGTTTAATCAGGTTAATTAAAAGATAACGACACCCTTTTTGTTGAGAATTGGTAATTGAGTCAAGTTTGCTAGATCAATACTGCCTTGAACGAAGAGGTAACGCTTATCGTACATGTGTCCTTCAAATGAAAAACTGACCCAGAATTCATTGGTCAATTGCACTAATTCTGAAGGTATCATTTCTAACATTAGAGCTTGCCCTCCTTCCATTTTCTCAAAGAAATAGCGTAAAGTTGAAGTCCTCATTTCATCATCTTCGGTCTTTTTGTAGCCAGAAGAAGTAACGAGGACTTGATGAACTGGTTTCTGCCGGAGATTGATTAGATAGCATTCCCAATCTTGAGAAGTCTCTGTCTCATCGTCATATACTGGAACCATGGCAACACCAAAGTCCAACATTTTGAATTGATCAATATCCTTCAACATAGAAGCTGATATTTAGTCATGTAAAGCGCAAGCAAAGATGGATTCGAATTCTTGCCGAAGGTGTGATTTTACTTCATCCATATCCAATTGGTAACCTAATTCAGCCGATAACGAGGTTACTGATTTGTCCTTGTCATCAATTCCGCAAGGAACGATGTAGTTGAAATAGTTGAGATCAGTATTGACATTGAATGCAAACCCGTGTAGGGTTACCCAACGGCTGAGATGAACTCCTATGGCGCATATTTTTCGATGTAAAAGGTGAACATTGTCAGGTTCCAGCCAGACGCCGGTAAAGCCATCAAGGCGCACACCTGTCAAACCATATCGTCCAATAACGCGTATAATGACTTCTTCCAGATTGCGCACATATTTATGAACATCTCTGAAAAATGCTTCGAGGTCGAGTATCGGATATCCCACAATCTGGCCCGGGCCATGATATGTAATATCTCCGCCTCGATTGATTTTGAAATAGGTCGCTCCCACTTCAACCAATTGGTGTTCATCAAGGAGAAGATGTGTTGGATGACCAGACTTCCCCAATGTGTAGACATGGGGATGTTCACAGATGATAAAAACGTGAGGTATAGATCCTGGCACTTCCTGTCCTTGGTTAACCATGCGTTTACGGTCGACCAGATTCCTGTGGCAAGCTGTCTGATAGTCCCAAGTCGATCCATAATCGACCAGTCCCAAATCTTCAAAGCGAACTAGTTGTTCCAAATGGGTAACATTAACGGGTCAAAATTGAAGAAAATCCAGGATGTGATCAGAAACTAACTGACGGGTGCGTTCATCATCGAGCTGGTTCTCTTCAATCAACCCGCTTACTTGGCTAACCGGCAGCCGATTCGGCATAACTGTCACATTGAGATAATTGAGAATGCCAGTCAGATGATCCATCCCCCTCAAATTACCAGCTCGGCCAGAGGATACACCCAATATGGCAGCCTTTTTACCTGCAAATGAGGCTTTCATTTCTCTAACTGAACATGCATCCAGGAAAAACTTGAGAATCCCGGGAAAGCTGCCATTGTATTCGGGTACGACAAAGTAGAATTTGTCGGCAGGAATGACCAAACTATCCTGAATGGATTTGACTTGAGCAGACTGATCTTCAGGTGAATAGCTTCCCTGTATAAGAAGCGGACCTTCCAACTCTTGCAAATCCAACAACTTGACGGGATGCAAACCTCCCTTTTGGAATGCCAGAATGGCGTGCTGAGCCAGGATCAGACTTTGATTTGCCTTTCTATTGGTGCCTGAGATAACGGTGACCATCAATCATTATTTACATCGACAGAATCAGTTCTGATATGCTTTTGTTCACGAAGCCCCGAGCTAGATTTCGCTATCTTTGCGCTCCCAAGTTAGAGGTCATGGAATTAACAAACTACGGACATTCCTGTGTTTCTGTAAAGATGAATGGGAAAAACATCCTGTTCGATCCATTTGTCAGTGGTAATCCATTGGCTGGAGAGCTTGATATACAAAAGATTCCAGCCGATTATATCCTGGTAACACATGCCCATGGCGACCACATAGCTGATCTTGAAGTCATTGCTAAACGTACTGGTGCTAGCATTATCAGCAACTTTGAAATTGTGTCTTATTTTGAAAAACGTGGCATCAAAGGTCATCCAATGAATATTGGTGGTTGCGTAAATATGCCTTGGGGCACAGTGAAATCGGTTCTAGCAATACACTCAAGTGAATTTCCCGATGGGACCTATGGCGGCAATCCTGGTGGATTCGTAGTCTGGAATGACAAATTCTGTTTTTATCATGCCGGTGACACTGCACTGACTATGGACATGCAGCTGATTCCACGCACATGTCCCCCACTGAATTTGGCAATTTTACCAATCGGCGACAATTTTACAATGGGGATTGAAGATGCTGTCGAGGCAGCCAAAATGATCGAGTGTAAGACTGTTGTCGGTTGTCATTATGATACCTTTGGGTACATAAAGATTGATCATCAGTATGCGAAATCTGCCTTTTCAACTGCTGGAATCAAATTACTCATGCCCGGTATCGGAGAAACGATAACCGTATAAAACCTGATATGGGAAAAATCATTGCAATCGCCAATCAAAAAGGTGGTGTGGGCAAAACGACTACATCAATTAATCTAGCTGCCAGTCTGGCGGTTATGGAATACAAAGTCCTGCTGGTAGATGCTGATCCACAGGCAAATGCAACTTCAGGGGTAGGTGTCAATTTGAAAGATGACGATGTTCATCTCTACGATTGTCTCATCAATGACCACTCTGCCAAAGAAGCTATTCTGCCGACAGAAACGCCTTTTTTAGACCTCTTGCCAGCGCACATCGATCTCGTAGGTGCAGAATTGGAACTATCCGCTTTATCCGACAGGGAGTTTCGCATCAAAGCACTTCTCAAGGAAGTACAAGATGACTACGATTTCATCTTCATCGATTGTCTTCCATCGTTGGGTCTGATTACCATTAATGCTCTGGCCGCTGCAGATAGTGTATTAATTCCTGTCCAATGCGAAATATTTGCTTTCGAAGGATTGAGTAAACTGAAGAATACTATCCAATTGGTGAAAGCTGGTCTGAATCCAAAGCTGGAAATTGAAGGCATCCTGCTGTCCATGTATGACAAGCGGTTGCGTTTGGCCAATATTGTTGTTGAAGAAGTGCAATCTCATTCTACAGATCGCGTTTTTAAAACCATTATCCATAGAAATAGTCGTGTCAGTGAAGCACCAAGCATGCACCAACCTGTAATCATGTATGATGCTTCATGTACTGGTTCAATCAATTTTATCAACCTGGCGAAAGAAGTACTCGACAACAATACATCTTGGGTTACTAAAAAAAAGCCGGTTAAAGCCTGAATATGATCGAAAAGAAAGCTCGAAAGAAAGAGATTGGCAAGGGGATTCGCGCCTTGTTAGCTACAGTTGAAAATTCACCTGCCGAGGAGGCCCGTGCTGTAGCACAAAAGGAACTCAGCAGCGAGATTAATGAAGTACCGCTCGCTCAAATCGAGCCGAACCCCTTTCAACCAAGACAGGATTGGGATCCATCCGAATTGGAGGAATTAGCTTCATCTATCCGGGCAATGGGTATCATTCAGCCAGTTACGCTTCGCGCTATTTCGGCCAATTCCTATCAGCTCATAAGCGGCGAACGCAGGTTTCGAGCTTCCAAACTGGCAGGACTGGATAAGATACCAGCATATGTTCGAACAGCAGGCGACCAGGAAATGCTGGAAATGGCGTTAGTAGAAAATATCCAACGGGCAGATCTAAATGCTATCGAAGTAGCCATATCCTATCAGCGACTGATTGATGAATGCAATTTGACTCATGAAGGTCTGTCTGATCGTGTAGGTAAAGAGCGGAGTACAATTACCAATTATACTCGTTTGCTCAAGCTACCTCCAGACATCCAATTTTCTTTGCGGAAAGGCGAGATCAGCATGGGACATGCACGTGCATTAGCTGGAAGTACTGACCTTTTGAAACAACGGGCAGCGTTCCGTGAAACTGTGAATAAAGGATGGTCCGTACGCCAACTTGAACAATTTCTTAAAGGAAAGGATGTCGATGCGATAAGTAAAAAAACAGCGGCACCTGCACAATCCGTGGCAATGCGGGATATAGAACGACGTCTTGCCTCCCATTTTGGATCTCGAGTTCAATTGGAAGGTCAGGAAGGAGGTAAAGGTAAAATCACCATTTCCTATGGAGATGATGAAGATTTGAATCGCATTCTGGAGCTGCTGGATATCTGATGATGAATTATCGGCTGAGTTGGCTCTTGATCCTTTTGGTTCTGAGTTTGCACCTCGGGGCCCAGTCTATTTCTATCCCTCCGGATACGTTGGCGCAAACAAAAACACCAAAAAAAGTTTTCTCGCCTCACCCTCAACGAGCAGCATTATATGCATTAATACCCGGCGGGGGCCAAGTGTATAACAGACGATATTGGAAGCTTCCAATCGTTTATGGGGCTCTCGGGGGGCTTTATTATTATGCTTCCTTTAATCAGTCGGAATATCGTCGGTTTAAAACTGCATATCAGAAGGAATTACTTGGAGAGGAACACGAATTCTCTTCATTGAATTTACCCGCTTCAGTGCTTCTGAACATCAGAAATGAATACAGGAAAACGATGGAGGAAGGATACATTTTTATGTCTCTGGCCTATTTATTGTCTATCGCAGAAGCTTATGTCGATGCCCATCTTCGCAATTTTGATATTAACGAAGACCTCAGTGGTCACTTTCGACCAACATGGATTGTCAGCCAACAAGCCATAGCACCAGGTATCGGATTCAGCATTCAATTGCGAACCGATCAAAAAAGCGTGATCCCGATTTCGCTACCGTGATTCTCGGACAAACCCACCACTAGTATGTTTACCATGTTCTGATGTGATCTGATAGATCCAATAACCAGCTGGTAGATCATGAAAATCAATTGAAATTGTTTGTAACCCGGCATTCACCCCAATGTCCCAGGATCTGAAAGTACGCCCTGTAAGATCGAATATACTGATATGAAAGTTTTGAGGAGTTGGTCCTTCAATTTGGAAATAGGATAAGTCCGTTACAGGATTAGGTAAAAGCTTTACAGATTGAGTCCAGTCCTCCGGGAATTCAGTAGCTGTTGTGCAATTTGGTGAATTCTCTGCATTCAGTTTGAGGTAATAATGTCCTGGATACAACTGCTGATTGGGGAAAGTTACAGGAATATTTGCACCCAAAGTTGTCTTCAATATACCCGCAAATTCAAGGTCATATTTACCAACCGGGTTGGCCGGTGTAGGTGTGCCGGATATTCGAACACATCCCATTTCACCGGCCTGAAAAATACAGTTTGGGGGATTACAAATATACGTCAGGCCAATTGGCAGGTTTTTTATTGCCCCAGAAGTGGCGATATCAAATGAGATAACAGGAAGCGGAATAGGTATTCCCGGAAAATTGATGGTATCGGGTACTTTCAACGTCCACGCAAACTCAAATTCATGATTGATACACGCTTCCTTGTCTATACCTCCATTCGGATTCAACAATGAATCGTAAGGCAACGGAAACACAAATCCAGTGGAGTCCAAATACATGGAATCTGGCTGGCAAGTTTGAGCTTGCAAAGAATTTGCTCCCAAAAGAAAGACAAGGGCTGAAAGAAGGATTCGGTACAGCATGGTCATCAAGATTTGAATGAAGATAAGCAACAGCACTTAATATCATATATACTTCCACACCACACTTGAGACCATTCTCTATATTTGAAGCCTAACTCAATTCGACCTATGCATCATTTCTGGACTCTCCTTCTAGCGTTCATTTTCAGTATCCAGCCAATTTTTGGACAATGGGGTTCCGGGCTTTCAGGGTTGGTGACAGATGTTGATGATCACACACCGTTGATTGGCGCAACAATCCAGTTGGGTAACCATCTGACAACAACAAATTATGATGGTCGATTCACAATAGATATTGCTCCTGGCGCTTATCCTGTGTCAATAAGCTATGTCGGTTATTTGTCAGAATCACTTGAAGTAATAATTCAAGAAAAGGACTTTACAGTATTAGAAATCAAATTGAAGGCATCAACTATGATGTTGGAAGCAGCCACAGTCACTTCTGGAAGATATGAACGGCCTCTTGGTGAAACCACAGTTTCACTTGATATATTAAAACCTCAATTAATAGATCATTTGAATACTGTTACCCTGGATGAAGCCTTGGATCGGCTTCCTGGTGTGACGATGATAGATGGACAAGCAAATATCCGTGGAGGATCGGGATATTCATATGGAGCGGGCTCCAGGGTGATGCTGCTGATTGATGATGTCCCTGCCCTTCAGGCTGACGCAGGCTTTCCCAATTGGGGCGATATCCAAACAGAAAATATCGATCAAGTTGAGATTCTCAAAGGGGCTGCCTCCTCACTTTATGGATCCGCAGCTTTGAATGGCATTATCAATGTCCGTACCGCCTATGCAAAATCAACACCCTATACCCGCCTGAGTACATTTTATCAAGCATTTATGGATCCATCACAGCAGAATCGAAAATGGTGGGACAATGCATGGAGTCACAACCCCGGAAGTGGCGGACTCAGTTTGACTCATCGCCAAAAATTCAACAAGCTAGATGTCTCTGCCAGTACCTTTTACCTGAATACCGAATCATGGATGAAAGGCGCTTTTTCAAAAACTGGACGAATCACATTGGGTCTTCGATACAGGGTTTCTGATCGACTGGTGATCGGTATGAACAGTAACTTGAATGCAGGCAGTAGTCGATCATTTTTCTTGTGGGAAAATGACCAGGAAGGTGCCTATTTGGGCGGTGCTGGAAGTAATGAAAGCCGGACGAAAAAAGTCAGGTTTTTTGTTGATCCCAACCTGAATTACTTTGACCACTATGGGAACAGACACAAGCTACTGACCCGTTTCTATGCCGTCAATAACGACAACAACTTGAATCAGGCCAACAAATCCCAACTCTACTACGGTGAATATCAGTTTCAAAGGAATATATCTTCCCTGGATTTAGTCTTGACGGCTGGTGTTTTGGCTTCAAGCAGTCGTGTAGATGCTGAGTTGTATGCAGATACCATTTTCAATTCCAGAAATTTGGCAGGCTATCTTCAGTTGGAGAAAAAGATCTGGAAATGGCTAACCCTGACTGCTGGTGCCAGGTTGGAAAACAATGCTATCCTGGGACCGGAGATCATAGGAAAAGATACACTCAAAAATGGCCGGACTGAAGAAACCAAACCTATATTTCGGCTTGGCGCTAATGCCAAATTGTCCCCATTTACATTCTTGCGCGCTTCTTGGGGTCAGGGATACCGCTTTCCGACAATTGCAGAGAAATTTATCAGGACCGAGTTTGGCGGGTTCCAAATTGTACCAAATCCTTCACTTCAATCGGAAACCGGATGGAGTGCGGAAGTCGGCCTAAAACAAGGGCTCCAAATTGGAAACTGGAATGGCTTCCTGGATGTGGCCCTATTCTGGACTGAATACCAACGAATGATGGAGTTCACTCTGACACCGAATTTTGCGTTCCAAAGCCAGAATATTGGCAATACAATTATAAAAGGGTTCGAGGTTAGTTGGCAAGGGCAAGGTCATTTATTCAGCAGGCCATTGACATTTCTCAGCGGATATACATATATCGATCCGACCTATGAAACATTTGACCAAGCCCAAATGAACGGATCAAGTTCGACAAAAAATGTACTTAAATATAGAT
>JAHEAU010000305.1 GCA_024642625.1 Lewinellaceae bacterium | reverse complement strand
TTTGATAATGAAAATGATAAAATACTGGTCTTGATCCAGCTACAAGGAGGCAATGATGGCCTGGCTACAGTATTTTACCAGGAAGAGTATGCCAATTTGCAAGCGGTGAGACAAAACATCATCGTCCCTGAATCCAGTATCATACCAATCCAGGATGGATACGGATTTCATCCCTCAATGAAAGGCATGAAGGATGTATGGAATATGGAGGCGTTGGGCGTCATTCAAAATGTGGGCTATCCTAATCAAAACCGTTCTCATTTTCGGTCTACTGATATTTGGGATACTGCTTCAAGTGCAGAGGATTTTATTTCAACCGGATGGATCGGACGGTATTACGATTTAAATTACGCTGACTACCCTACCGGATATCCAAATTCAGGTTGCCCGCATCCTTTTGCACTAACCCTGGGTAAAATCGTCTCCGAAACATGCCAGGGGGTGAATGCCAATTATAGTCTCTCCCTCCTGGATCCATTTAATCCGGGGACTGCCCTGGTTAGTGCTGAAGGTGATATCCCGGGAAATTGCTACGGTGATGCTCTTTCCTTTGTCAATGAAACAGTAGCGCAGACAAATGCATTCGCACAGGTCATAACGGATGCAGCCAATGGTGGAAATAACCTCTCTCCAAAATGGGACAGCCTGACCACCGAACTAGCGGAGAAATTAAAACATGTTGCACGATTGATTTCTGGAGGGCTACAAACAAAGATCTATGTTGTACAACTTGGTGGTTTTGACACACATGACAATCAGGTCGTTGATTCTGCTACAGATACGGGTTTACATAGCACATTATTACAGGAGTTATCAGATTCCATTTGTGCTTTTCAGGATGACTTAAATTTATTGGGCATAGATAATCGCGTGGTCGGCATGACCTATTCCGAGTTTGGCAGACGAATTCGATCCAATGCCGCTTTGGGCACCGACCATGGCACTGCGGCACCAATGTTTTTATTTGGCTCTTGTATTCAAACCCAGTTCATGGGGGATCATCCAGAGATTGATACCCAAGTGGGAATTGACGAGGGAGTGGCAATGCAATTTGACTTCAGAGACATTTATGGCACTGTATTGAATCAATGGCTGGGACTAAATGAAAATGAAGTTATGGATGTCATTTATCCGGACTTCCAGGCACTTCCTATTTTTAAAGAAGGTTGTGCATTAACTTCCACACAAGCTCCTTTTTCGGCTCCAGAGGATATTTTACATCTTCATCCGAACCCCACGCAAGACACATTGTATATCGAATTCAGTGGCCATGCCAAGAAAGTCAGCCTTTCACTTTTGGATAGCGCGGGCGGCCTCATTCGTGACCAGGGCATCAATGTCCCGGGAAATGGCAAGCAATTCCTTGAGATCAGTGTTTCATATTTAGCTGCAGGTACCTATTATATTCATTTGAAAAATGGCCCATTTCGGAGCACAAAAAAGTTCATCAAACTATAGGCTGATCCCTCATATGTACCGCACATGTGGAATGTAATGCAAAAAAGAAGTACCATTTTCCTCATCCTGGTCCTCGCCTTACCCATCCTCCTGCCCCTATATAATCCGTCACTGGAATGGGGTGCATTGGGAATACTTTTTGGGTTCTGGGGGCTTTACATTTCGCCAGTGGTCATCTTTGGATACCTGATATATCAAGCTATTCGAAAAAGAGACTAAGGAGACAGGCATCTCATGTCGACATTTTTTCAGACTCATCCTTGACTGATTAAACCATTGATAACTCAGATTGTCAAAGGCGAAATCTATTAACAAGCAATCTGTCTTTTCTATGAGAATCTTCATCCTCCTCCTGACACTGATGCTCACTTTGCACCTTTCTGCCCAATCCTTCTATGATCTGAATACGATTCAGACCATCAATATCACGTTTGCAGAAAGCAATTGGGATCAGCTCCTGGACGCCCAAAAAGCTGGCAATGAAGATTATATCATGGCCCAAAGCGTAACCATCAATGGCACTATCTTCGACAGTGTCGGTGTCAAATACAAGGGCAACAGTACGTATAATGCCAACCAGACCAAGAATCCATTCCACATCGAATTGAACACGTATAAGGACCACAGTTATCAAGGCTACAAAGACATCAAACTCAGCAATGTCGCCAAGGACCCTTCCTTCTTAAGGGAAGTCCTTTCCTATCAGATCCTCCGGCAATATATGGATGCACCCTTGTCCAATTTTGCGAATGTATATGTCAATGGCACCCTCATTGGTTTGTACACAAATTCGGAATCTGTATCCAAATCATTTGTAAACAATCATTTTTATTCAAAGGACAATGCATTTTTCAAATGCAATCCAGTGAATGGTGCAAATCCACAGTCCAGCGACTTCCCAAATCTTGTCTACAAGGGACAGGATAGCACCGCCTACATGGATGCTTATGAATTGAATTCTGATTTTGGCTGGCAGGAACTGATCGACCTCTGCGATACGCTTGCGAATCACATCACAGATATCGAAAAAATCCTGGATGTAGACCGAGCAATCTGGATGCTTGCTTATGATAATGCTTTGGTCAATCTGGATAGCTATATCGGTGCATTTACCCAAAATTATTACCTCTATCGTGGAGATCACGGCCAATTCATTCCAGTGATTTGGGACTTGAATGAATCTTTTGGTAGATTTTCCATGACACCAAGTGGAAACCTGAATAACACGTCTGCCAAGCAGCAAATGAGCCACCTGTTAAGTGCTAATGATGCCAGTCTTCCTCTGGTCAAACAGTTGCTGAGTATTCCGCTTTACAAGCGTATGTATCTGGCCCATTACAAAACGATCCTTCTGGAAAATTTTGACAACGAAGCGTATTACAACCAGGGAATTGCCCTACAAAATGTGATTGGTTCAGCTGTGAATGCTGATCCAAATAAATTTTTCACCTACGCCAATTTTACAAGCAACCTCACTTCTGATGTGACTGGCGCTCCCGGTCCTGGTGGAGGAACAACTCCTGGTATAACAAACCTGATGGAAGGCCGAACAAGTTATTTGCTCGGATTAAGTGATTTTACTCAAACCCAACCGACCATCGCCAATATCCAGGTTTCCAATCCTGCACCAGTCATCCAGGAAACCGTTACAATAACAGTTGATATCACAAATGGACAAACTGCTTATCTGGGTTTTCGCAGCGCACCCGCATTGCCTTTTACACGAATACTGATGTATGATGACGGGCAGCATCAGGACGGCTCAGCTAATGATGGCATATTTGGCGTAGACATCACTTTACAAAGTGCCGAGCTTCAGTACTATATCTATGCAGAAAATAGCAACGCTGGAAAATTCTCTCCTGAACGCGCTGAACATGAATTTCATATCATTCAGGCATCTACACCAAATCCTGGAACGGGTGATCTTGTCATCAATGAATTCATGGCTTCGAATACAGCTATTGTAGCCGACCAGGATGGTGAGTTTGACGATTGGATCGAATTGTATAATAATGGCACAACTTCCATTAACCTGTCCGGATATTTCCTATCGGACAATGAAGGCAATTTGCAAAAATGGGATTTTCCGGAAGGCACCACCATTGCGGGTCAAGATTACCTGATCATTTGGGCGGATGAAGATGGCAGCCAGGATGGCCTGCACGCCAATTTCAAATTATCCGCAGCCGGTGAGAGCATCTTCCTCCTGGACAATGATGGTGTCATTCTGGATGCCATCACATATCTGGATCAAGTCACCGACATTTCTTACGGC
>JAHEAU010000073.1 GCA_024642625.1 Lewinellaceae bacterium | reverse complement strand
AAGACAGGTCTGTACTCGGAAAATCACCAAAAGCCACAGGTAAAGGATTGACAGCAAAACACATTCGTCTCATAGGTGCTGGCACAATCAGCTTGTTCATCGGTGGGAAATGGGTCGTCGATGGTGCCATTTCGATGGCCACTGCCATGGGCATGAGTGAGGCGTTTATCGGACTGACCATTGTGGCGATCGGCACCAGCCTCCCCGAACTCGTTACCTCTGTCGTTGCCTCCTACAAGGGGAATACCGACATCGCCGTGGGTAACGTCGTTGGGTCCAACATCTTCAATCTGCTCTGGGTCCTTGGCATTAGTGCCGTCATTCGACCACTTGATTTTCAAGTGCCTTCAAACATCGACATATTGATGATCATCCTGGCAAGCAGCCTGGTACTGGTCGCTTTGGTGGTCGGCAAAGGCCTGGCAATCAAACGGATTGAAGGGGCCTTTTTTCTGTTGGTTTATTTCAGCTATTTGGGGTATTTGGTGATGCGGGGGTAGACATATCCTTTCTATTCAAAAGCCTTGTCCTTCAATCCGTTAATCTTTCGTTATTTCCTCAGACACATTCGGATCTCTTCCGATAATTTTGTATTATTGTTATAATGAAAATGTCTCTCCCCATAAAAAGGTGCGTGGCCTTCCTGCTTTCAGGATTGGTTTTGATCTCTACGTGGGGATATTCTGTGGATCAACATTTTTGCCAGGGAAACTTGATTAGCACCCGGTTTTTCAGTTCCGCCCCTTCGTGTTCCGGTAAAAAAAAGGAAGTTTGTCCGGTACACTCGCAGATATCAGATTTATCGACCACTTCTCAAGTTCACAAGCCCCCTTGTTGTCAAAATACTGGATCATATGTCCATATTGACATTAATGGCAAGTCAGCTTCTGAATTTTCAACAATAAATCAGGTCTCAAGGCCAACTCTGGCCCTTCCTGTGGATAATTTGGTCCCAGAACAAATGGGCCGATTGGCCTTACATCTACCCAGCAGATGGGTCCACCCACCCCCCGTCCTTCGAACAGACAGCCGTTGGACTTCGTCCTTCCGCTGCTAGATTCCACTTTCCCATAATGGATGATCTGAATGGTTTGACATTCAGTCCTCCGACTCGTCTTATGCATCCCTATGCAGGCATTTGGATGATCATCAAGGCCATTTATCAACCGGGAAAGTCTTGTATCCATGTTATCCAGCATTATTCGTTTTTTCCTAGAGAACAAATTCGTTACTGGTCTCTTACTGGTCATATTCATAGGCTGGGGCATTGCCACTGCTCCGTTCGGC
This sequence comes from Lewinellaceae bacterium, assembly GCA_024642625.1. Classification (GTDB taxonomy): domain Bacteria; phylum Bacteroidota; class Bacteroidia; order Chitinophagales; family Saprospiraceae; genus JAGNXB01. The sequence goes on along the minus strand of JAHEAU010000073.1, from coordinate 12,880 downwards.
TGGAAAACATTTCTGCCCTCTGACCCTGTTCCTGTCGACGCCATTCCTGACCTTGGCGAAAACCAGCAAATTGTTTTCACAAAATGGATGGGGCGCTCTCCACAGGATGTAGAGGACCAAATCACGTATCCGCTCACCACCTTTTTATTAGGTATTCCAGGAGTAAAATCAATCCGTAGTTCTTCCATCTTCGGCTTGTCCAGTATCTATATCATCTTCGATGAAAAGAAGGAGTTCTACTGGTCACGCAGTCGGATTTTGGAAAAACTGAACTCCCTCCCTTCCAACTTGCTACCGCCGGATGTGCAACCTTCATTAGGGCCGGATGCCACCGCACTTGGGCAGGTATTTTGGTACACAATTGAAGGGCGCGACCCTGAAGGCAAGGTGACTGGCGGTTGGGATTTGGATGAAATCAGGACGGTTCAGGATTTTTATGTCAAATACTTCCTCAATGGGGTTGAGGGTGTTTCAGAGGTCGCTTCTATTGGGGGCCATGTGAAAGAATATCAGGTGGACGTAAACCCCGATGCCCTGAAAGCCTACAACATCCCGTTGACGAAAGTGATGGATGCGGTCAAAAAATCCAACCTGGATGTTGGAGCAAAAACGATTGAAATAAATAATGCGGAATATTTTGTTCGGGGCTTGGGCTACGTCAAAAAAGTGGAGGACCTCGAACTCGCGGTGGTTGATGTCAACAACAATGTGCCCATACGTATCAAGGACATAGGGTTGGTAACATTAGGCCCTGCCACCCGGCGGGGCCTGCTCGACAAGGACGGGGCGGAGGTTGTCGGTGGGGTGGTCGTTGCCCGTTACGGCTCCAACCCACTTGCCGTCATCAATGGCATAAAAGATAAAATCAAGGCAGTTGCTTCGGGGCTGCCGAGTAAGACCTTGGCAGACGGAACGCAAAGCCAACTTACTATCGTTCCGTTTTACGATCGGTCAAAACTCATCCACGAGACCCTTGGCACGTTGGAACGGGCGCTATCGCATGAAATCATCATTAGCATCATTGTCGTTATCATGCTGATGTTCAACCTACAGGCCTCACTGCTAATTTCAAGCATGTTGCCGGTGGCAGTTTTGATGGCCTTCATCGTAATGCGCTACGCCGGGGTGGATGCCAATATCGTAGCGCTTTCCGGTATTGCAATCGCCATCGGCGTAATGGTAGATGTTGGGATTGTCTTTGTCGAAAACATTATCCGACATCTCGAATTGCCAGATAATCTCGGGGCACGAGGGCGGCGTTTGCTCGAGGTTATTTATGAAGCAACCGTCGAGGTGTCAGCCGCCATCACCACGGCACTGGCGACGACGGTGGTGAGCTTCCTGCCCGTTTTTGCGATGGAATCGGCGGAGGGCAAGCTGTTCAGACCGCTGGCGTTTACCAAAACCTTCGCATTAGGTGCTTCTTTTGTGCTTGGTATCGTGGTACTTCCTGCATTGGCGCACCTTGTCATGTCGCTGAATTTTGATAAAAAGAGGGTGCGGGGCATCTGGAGCGCAGCCCTGGTGGCGGCAGGCATCCTGTTCGCTATAATTTACAAAACCTGGCTGCCCGTATGGCTGGTGGTGATTGGGCTGAACAATTTATTTGAAACCAAATGGCCTGAGCATTTGAAGGCAATTCCGAATTATATCAACATAGCCGTTGTTGTCTTTGTGGCCACTTTCTTTCTAACAGAGGAATGGGCACCACTCGGTCATCATAATTCCCTCTTTGTCAACTACATTTTCGTACTGATGCTGCTCGGCATCATCCTCGGCGCTTTGCTATCTATTGTGCATTTTTATGAGCCTGTTTTGAAATGGTGCCTGGTGAACAAGGGCAAATTCATGCTCTTACCGCTGTTTACGATCCTGTTCGGGCTGATCATCTGGCTGGGCTGGAATAACACCTTTGGCTTCACCGCCAAAGGCTTCGACAAAGTGGGCTGGAACGTCAGAACCACTAGACTTTGGAGCACGATGATGCACAAATTCCCCGGCATGGGCAAGGAATTCATGCCATCACTCAACGAGGGCAGCTTCTTGTTGATGCCCACTTCCATGCCCCACTCCGGCGTCGAAGAAAACCTGCGTGTGGTAGGCCAACTCGACATGCTACTGGCCAACATCCCCGAGGTGGAACTGGTTGTCGGCAAAGCTGGAAGGGCCGATTCAGCGCTCGACCCAGCACCAATATCGATGTACGAAAACCTCATCAATTACAAACCAGAGTTTTTAATCAATGAAAATGGAAAACGGGAAACGTTTAAAGTGGATAAAAAAGACCGCTTCATTCTTGTATCGGGTGATACGGTCACTAACGAAGAAGCGCTGTTGCAGGGGGTAAAGTCAACTGACCTCATCCCGTCCGACGCTAACGGACAATTCTATCGAAACTGGCGTCCCGACATCAAAAGCCCGAACGATATCTGGGACGAAATTGTGCGGGTGACACACCTGCCCGGCGTCACCTCCGCCCCGAAATTGCAGCCCATCGAAACCCGCCTCGTCATGCTCCAAACAGGGATGCGGGCACCCATGGGTATCAAGGTCTATGGCCCGGATTTAAAAACCATCGAGGATTTTGGCCTAAAGCTCGAATCTATCCTGAAAGAAGTGCCTTCCGTGAAAACTGAAGCCGTGTTTGCCGATCGCATCGTGGGCAAACCCTACCTCCAACTCAAAATTAACCGGACTGCCATCGCCCGCTACGGCCTGAACGTTGCAGACTTGCAGATGTTTATTGAAACTGCCATCGGTGGCATTACTGTAACAACTACGGTACAGGGCAGGGAGCGCTTCCCCGTACGAGTGCGCTATCCACGTGAGTTGCGGGACAACCCGGAAAGCATCAAAAAGATGCTCGTTCCTACGCCCGTCGGGGCACAGGTGCCGCTGGGTGAATTGATAGATATCGAGTATGTGCGAGGCCCACAAGTGATAAAAAGTGAGGATACATTCCTCACTGGCTATGTGCTGCTCGACAAAAAAGAGGGCTACGCAGAGGTGGACGTGGTGGAAGAGGCACAGCGTTTCATCCAACAACGGATTGACAACGGAGAACTGGTAGTCCCTGCTGGCATCAGTTACAAGTTTTCGGGCACTTATGAGAACCAGTTGCGAGCAATGAAACGGCTGTCCATCGTGATTCCCATCAGCCTCATAACCATCTTTTTATTGCTGTTTTTCCAATTTAAAACGGTCATAGCATCATCTATTCACTTTTCGGGAGTGTTTGTGGCTTTTGCTGGGGGTTTCATTATGCTGTGGCTCTATGGTCAGGATTGGTTCCTCAATTTTTCAATCGCAGAGGTAAGTATGCGGGAGTTGTTCCAACTACACCCCATCAACCTCAGTGTGGCCGTCTGGGTGGGTTTTATCGCTTTATTTGGCATTGCTACGGACGATGGGGTCATCATGGGGACCTATATCCATCAGGTTTTTGAAGAACGTCAACCAACAACCGTCGCAGAGGTACGTGAATCGGTATTGATAGCTGGTAAAAAAAGGGTTCGCCCTGCAATGATGACGGCTGCAGTAGCCATTATTGCCTTGCTACCCGTGCTTACCTCGACAGGCAAGGGTGCAGACATTATGGTGCCGATGGCAATTCCAACGTTTGGGGGCATGACAATTCAGTTGATGACAATGTTCGTAGTACCTGTATTGCAGGCGTATTGGCGGGAAGGCGTGGTGAGGAAGCAGTTGGCAAAGGAAAACCTTGAGACATGATGACAAACTGGTTTAAACACAATAAGAAAAAATCATGCGAATAATCATGTTCATCTTTTTAATACTGGCGGTAAGTAGTCTTTCGGCTCAAACACTGGAAGACTATCTCCAAATTGCCATCAAAAACAACCCGGGTATAAAAGCGAAGCAAACGGAATTTCAGGCCGCATTGCAAAAGATCCCGCAAGCAAAATCACTGCCCGAACCGACAGTGAATGCCACTTGGTTCATCCAGCCGATGATGCTACCAATGGGTAATCAGTTAGGCAGCATCTCGGCAATGCAAATGTTCCCCTGGTTCGGAGCACTTGATGCCATGGAAAACGAGGCGGCAAGCATGGCAGAGGTGAAGCTCCAGGTGGTACAGGTAGCACAAAACGAACTGTTTTTTAAAATAAAAAATGCCTGGTTTCCGCTTTTTGAACTGGAGGAACAAATCAGCATACAACAAGACCTGCTGCGGTTGCTCAAAACGGACATGGAACTCGCCACCGTCATGTTTCAGCAAGGCATGGCACCCATGGTAGACCCGATCAGGGCGGACATCATGATAGACGAGGTGAACACGGAAATCGCCTTGCTCCAGCAAAAGCGCAAACCGCTGGAAGTAGCCTTTAACCTCCTGCTCAACCGGGAAGACAGCTCATTTGTGGCCATCTCTGGCTTCTTGCCAGAACCCTTACCCGGCATGTTTGCCCGGCGTGACACCCTCATTGTCAACAACCCCATGCTGACGGTTTTTGACAAACAAATCCAGGCGGCCATAGCGGAGGAAAAAGTGGCAGAATACATGCGGAAGCCAATGATTGGCGCAGGACTACAATACATGCCCCTGGCGAAAAGGACCAACAACGACATCCCTCCAAACACAGGCATGGACATGGTGATGCCGATGTTCTCCGCCACCGTGCCCATATGGAATAAAAAGTACAATGCCGCCGTCGAGGAACGCCGCCTGATGCAGGTCATGTACGCCGACATGAAACTGGATATGGCAAACGACCTCGCCGCCATGTACGAAATGACTTTTTACGAACTTGAAAAAATGGCACAAATGATCGAACTGCTCAACCTGCAAACGGCGAAAACACAGCAAGCAATTAACCTTGTATTGGCAGCTTACAGCAACGCCGGAATGGATTTCGAGGAGGTTTTGCGGTTGCAACAGCAGTTGTTCCGATACTTGACGAAAAAGGTATCGGCACAAACAGAGTATCAACTCCAATTGGCGAAACTGGATTATCTGACTGGTAAAATGAATTAATCAAATCATCCGAATTTGCTAAGCAACAGATAGACAACCACAAAGTGTAGGTGAACAAAATTCAATAATGAAAAAGATAAAAATAAATCGTTCCAACCTCATTACTGCCATCGTCATGCTGGTGGTAGGATTGCTCATTGGCTGGATAGTTTTCTCATCCTCATCTGCCGGCGGCCCTAACCAAGGGCATCACATAGATCATACGAAATCTTCCAAGGTTACCACATGGACTTGTTCGATGCACCCCCAAATCCGAAAATCGGAACCTGGCCAATGCCCCATCTGCGGCATGGACCTGATACCGTTGGACGACAACATGTCAGGAGAAGGTGACCCGATGGAAATTAAAATGTCTCCTACGGCAATGCAGCTTGCCAACGTGCAAACCGCAGTGGTAGGATATGGCGTACCCACCAAAGAAGTACGCATGAATGGCAAAGTGCAGCCCGATGAGCGACTGATTTACTCACAGGTGACCCATCTCGACGGCAGAGTAGAGCAGCTTGCCATCAATTTTACGGGTGAACCAGTGCGACGCGGGCAACGGGTAGCAACTATTTATTCGCCCGAGCTCGTCACTGCGCAGACGGAACTTTTTTCAGCTGAGAAAATAAAGGACATGCAACCTGCGCTATTCAATGCCGCCAAGCAAAAACTTAAAAACTGGAAACTCACCGATCAGCAAATCGATGACATCATTGCCTCCGGCAAACCGCAGGAACGCTTCCCCATTCTGGCTGATGTGAGCGGCATTGTATTGGAAAAAAAGGTCCTCCTCGGCGATTACGTCATGCGTGGCATGCCACTGTATAACATCGTTGACCTGTCAAGAGTTTGGATGCTTTTTGATGTGTATGAGAGCGACATGACCTGGGCGAAAGTGGGCAGTACTGTGGATTTCACCATCCAGTCGCTGCCTGGCGAAAACTTCAAAGGCAAAATTAACTTTATTGACCCCGTCATCAACCCGGCAACAAGGGTAGCGACTGCGCGGGTGGAAATATCCAACCCCGGAGGAAAACTCAAGCCCGAAATGTTTGCCAGCGGCATCATTAAAACGAAACTTTCGGGTAAGAAAGAAAGTATCATGGCACCCAAATCTGCCGTCATGTGGACAGGCGAGCGCTCGGTGGTCTATGTTAAAAAAACGACTGACCAAGGCACCAATTTCCAAATGCAAGTAGTCACCCTCGGACCTTTAGTTGGCGACAATTATGTGGTGAAAGAAGGACTGGAGCCTGGCACTGAGATAGCCGTCAACGGCACCTTCTCTATTGATGCCGCCGCCCAACTGGCGGGCAAACCCAGTATGATGAACCCCGAAGGCGGTGCGGTGATGACGGGACCCCAACACGGGGGAAGTTCGCCAACGGCAGCCGCCCCAGTTAAACCAATAGAGGTGGGCAAACAGGCCAAAGCAGCGGTCAAACAATTATTTGACCACTATTTCACCTTAAAAGATGCACTGGTAAAAGACGATCTCTCTACTGCTCAAACACAGGCTGGTGAGTTGAAAAAGGCGTTTGAGAAAACCAGTATGAGTCTATTCACCGGCGAGGCTCATAACCATTGGATGAACCACAGCGGTGCGGCCAAAGAGGTGTTGAACAAGCTTTCCGCAGTTGACGACATGGCTGGTGTAAGGAAATATTTCAAACCACTTTCAGGTCAAATGTTGGCCTTGGCAAAATCCTTCACGCCCTTCAGTTCCACAGTGTATGTACAATACTGCCCCATGGCCGACAATAATAACGGTGCTGACTGGCTTAGTTTGGACAAAGAAATTCGCAACCCCTATTTCGGTGAGAAAATGCCGAAATGTGGGAGTATAACCGAGTCAATAAGCAAAAAATAGTATTGTACGATCAATACTTAGAATTTTATTTCACAATCAAAAAGCAATTAAAATGAAAAATTTGAAGCTGTTCTTTCTAGGGCTTGCATTAATGGCATTCTCTTATTCTTGTAATGAACATCACGAAGGTGAACATCAGCATGAAAACATGCACAATCAACCAACTGATGGTGATGATTCCATGAAGCATGACAATGAAAATAAGTTTACCTACTCTTGCCCTATGCACCCAGACCAAGGTGGAAATGAACCAGGACAATGTCCAAAGTGCGGAATGGATTTTGAGAAGGTGGACTAAACTAACAATGAATAATCGTCAAGCCTATTAGCAAACCCAATTATCAAGATGTACCAAATTCACGCCACCTATTGTCTCAACAAATGAGCAAATAGTATAAAACGTCGGTGGTAAGCTGAAAGCAATTATGAAAATCATTACTGTCTGGCCTGGCTTGTACAGTTCAGTCAGAATAGTGCGCACAGCATTTTGTCATTCTGAAGTTAGGGCCTCGACTTGATGCACAGGACTCATTCCATCCGGTGATTTCAATCACATCATGGACTCATCTAGTGCCTTACCTTTATATAATATCTTACATGCTATGTCAATCCGAAAATTTTTTATTTTTATTTTTTTCATTCTACCAAAAGGAAACATATTCGGCCAAAACCCATTGCCCATCCCTTCACTAATAAATGGACCAGAATATAACCTCACCCTTCAGAATGGAATACTGGAATTCTTCCCCGGAATGCCCACATCAACCATGGGTGCCAATGGCGATATCCTTGGTCCGACACTCTTGCTAAAGGCTGGTGAAACTGTAACGATGAATGTTCAGAACAATTTAGGCGAACCTTCCACCATTCACTGGCATGGCATGCATGTCCCTGCTGCCAATGACGGGGGGCCCCATACTGTTATTGAATCAGGAACAACATGGTCACCGAAATTCGAAGTGCTGGATAAAGCGGGCACCTACTGGTACCACCCACACTTGCACATGAAAACAGCTGAACAAGTTACAAAAGGCCTCGCAGGATTTATTATTATTCAGGACAATGAAGAATCAGCATTGGCTCTCCCTCGTACGTATGGAGTCGATGACATCCCTCTGGTCATACAGTCAAGGGCGTTTGATTTGAATAAGCAATTCATTGCAACAACTGCACTGGATAATACAATTCTTGTGAATGGAGCAATTGATCCGTTCGTCGAAGTTCCAGCTCAAGTTATTCGGTTGAGAATTTTAAATGGCTCTACCGAACGGGTGTACCGCATAGGATTAGAGGATGATCATCCCTTTTCTCTCATCGGGACCGACGGTGGTCTTTTACAATCGCCAGTTGAACTAACTCGTCTGAATCTTGCCCCCGGAGAACGAATAGAAATATTAATTGACCTTGCTGGTCTTGAAAATTCAAGCCTGTTTTTAAAAAGCTATGCATCAGAACTACCAAGTGGGACCTATGGCGCTGTGAATCCAAGCATCATGCCCATGGGCAGCATTCAGGGATATTCAAGTAATGTATTAAATGGCCAGGATTTTGAAATCCTCAAATTGGACATAATCCAGGCAAATAATAATGCCGTTTTGCAAATTCCAATGACACTAGTTGATGACCAACCTTTAGTAACAAGTCAAGCTAATATCACAAGAAGTCTAACGTTTCAAGCGGCTCAAATGAACATGAATACCATGCTCAACGGTCCGTTTGTTATCAATGGATCCAGTTTTAATTTGCAAACCATCAATTATAGCATTCCGATTGACAATGTTGAAATATGGGAATTGACCAACATGACCGCAATAGCTCACCCTTTTCATATTCATGATGTCCAATTTTACATTCTGGATATAAATGGTGTTCCACCTCCCGAGTATTTAGCAGGTAGAAAAGATGTTGTTCTCGTCCCGCCTGGTAATGGAATCGTTCGATTCATTACCCAGTTTTCTGATTTTTCAGACCCCGATGTGCCCTACATGTATCATTGCCATATGTTGTCACATGAAGATGCTGGTATGATGGGTCAGTTTTTAGTTACCGGAGGAGTGACATCGATCCAACGTGAGCAAAATTACCAGGTTCAACTTTTTCCAAATCCAGCTACAGATCATCTGACTGTATTCCTGCCAAATAATGATCACAATCAATGGACCTTGACAAATGCTCTGGGTCAGGTTTTGGAGCAACCATCCTTTCAACTTATAGATAACAATACAGTTCAAATCAATCTGCGCGGCTTACACTCTGGAACCTATTGGCTAGAAATAACAACAGAACGGGGACATCCACTTACAAAAAAATGCTTCCAGGTGCTATCAAACGAATTAATAAAATGAGAAGTTTCCGAAATTCGGAAACTTCTCATTTTAATTGAATTGGCGATTTTAATTCGGGGCCTTGTATGCCGGATTATTTAAGAACACATCATCCGTCAAGGTGTGTAAAAAGGCAATGATATCAGACTTCTCTTGTGCCGTTAGTCCCAATCCACCAGGTTGAATATTGTACTGCATTAAAAATTCAACAGTTGATGAATTTTTGGCCCCATGGTCATAGTGATCCAACACAGCCTCTAATGTAACAAATCGACCATCGTGCATATAAGGGGGCGTTTTGGCAATATTCCGCAAACTGGGCACTTTGAATTTTGCCCGATCAAATGGATTCATTGTTACTTTTTCACGGCCTGTATCTGTAAATTCTGCATCTGTGTCCAGACCGTTATTCATAAATTCATCATTCGTGAAATTATGTCCGGCATGACAGTGGAAACACTCGCCACCACGGCCAGTTCCGGTCGGATCAAATTCAGCAAAAAATAGTTTGCGTCCATTTTCCTCCTCAGGGGTCAATGTAACCTCACCTCGATTCCACTTGTCATACTTTGAATCTTTGGAGACCATCGTAAACATAAATTGCTCCATGGCCAGACCCATACGTGGAGAGGTTATGTTATCATCACCAAATGCGCGAATAAATTGGTCACGGTATTTTTTATTGGCCGCTAATTTGGCAATGGCACCCTCCAGTGTTTCATTCATTTCCAACGGATCCTGGATAGGCTTTAATGCCTGATCACGCACTTGAGGTGCACGGCCATCCCAAAACAACCCATTGTAATGCCAGGCGAGATTCATGACTGGCATTGCCTGACGTTTCCCATCGAGTCCTTCCACTCCCACGCTGAATCGGCGGATATCAGAAAACCCGTCCTGCTGTATATGACAATCTGCACATGCTTGACTGCGATCTCTTGATAAATCCTTTTCATAAAACAACATCCGGCCCAGTTCAACTCCAGCTATTGTCAATGGATTGTCAGCAGGTAATTGGGGGTCCGGAAAATCTCCAATATCCAACACGAATGGTGTCGGATTATAAACAGCCGGTTCAATTGGATCCGGTCTACACCCTGTCATTGCCAGCACGGTCAGGGTGAATAATGTATATAGATTTTTCATGACAAATTATTGTTATTGAAAATTCGGATTATGAAGAAATGTGTCATCCGTCAAACTTTTTAAAAATTCGATCAGATCATTTTTTTCTCCTTCCGTTAATTGAAATGTCCGCAAGAGCGGACTTTTGTTTGGGTGGTTTTTAATCCCGCTTTCGTAATGCTTGATCACAGCTTGCAGGTCCTTCAAACTTCCATCATGCATATAAGGAGCAGTTACTGCTACATTGCGCAAACTCGGTACTTTAAATACAGCCCGATCAGATTCTTTTCCTGTCAAGCGATATCGACCGGGATCAGAATAATCCTCGTACAATCCATTATTGGCAAACGACTGGTCTGTAAATAAAAAGCCACCATGGCAAGAAGTGCAACCCAGGCGGTCACTCTGAAATAAATTCAATCCCCGAATCGCCTGAGTTGATAAAGCATGGATATCTCCCTGAAAAGCCCATTGATCATACCTGGAATTCCCACTGATCAATGTCCGTTCAAAGGCTGCTATCGCTCTGGTAATCACCCATGGATCCACTTCCCGACCATAGGCCCTAAGCGCCAGGTCTTGGTAAAACGGAACCTGACTGACTTTCTTTGCTACGACAAGAATATCCGTGTCAAATTCAAGATGCTCTTGGATTGGAACCAAAACCTGCATTTCCAGAGTTGGTACTCCACCTTCCCGGAGCAAGGCCACTTGATAACCGACATTGGCGAGTGAAGGTGAATTACGAGTACCCTGTCTATTCTCAACACCGAGACTGAACCCGACAGTATCCGAAAAAGCAAATGCTGGAATATGACATGAACCACAAGACCGTGTACTGTCAGCAGACAGGATGGGATCAAAAAATAAGGCCTTGCCTAATCTCACCCGATCCACCTCATAGGTATTGTCAACAGGAATATCCATCTCAGGAAATCCCGGAGGTGGCGCATAGCTTTCCATATCAGGCAATTCCTGCTTGACACATGAACAAATGAACATGCTCATTGCCAAGCAAAGGACCGATCTGCTATAAAAGGACATTATTGAACCTGAAAGGAATTCCTTGCGATCAGGCGACCATTATGGTAAAGTCCGTAGAAATAGGGGCCAGTTTGCCATCCTTGCAAATCCAATTGAACCTTACCTTGAGCTGGAATATGCTGCTGATTCAGGAGGACCTGACCTACACTATTCATCACTCTCAGATCCACAGTATGGAACGACTTATCCAGATCCTGAGTCAAGAAAATCTGTCCCTGAGCTGGATTGGGTGTCGCTTTCAGCGCCAATGAATTCATATCGAGATCATTCTGGCTTGATACAACAGGAATCGTAAGAAATTTGTTGGTTGAAGCATTTGTCAGCATCTTTTCATTTTGTGAATCACTTCCATGATGAATCAGATTGCCGATCAATGTCATTCCATCGAACAATTTCGCATAATCTACATCGATATTTACCGTGAGCACACCATTTTCTGCAGTTGCTTCACCATCTATTGATGTCGTGAAATAGAGATTATCACCGAGATTATGATACTGGAATAATGACTCAGGAATACCATCATTGTTATTATCTACATACCCCTCAATGGCCATAAACCGATAACCGGCAGACCAGCCCCAATGCATGGATGGATCCTGAAACCCGAGTGGGTGCCCTAATTGATAGGTCGACGGATCAAGATGGTTCTTGGCTGCATCGACACCAATATGCACTTCTATGCCTTCAATGCCACTCATATTGACATTACCCAATGTCCAAACCTTGCCCGGATCACCAGCATCAGCAAGAATATATTGGTCCTTAATTGCTGTTTTTCCACCGCCTGCACCAATCAATGAAATCTCAGCCAGATAAAATTCTGCACGGTCAATCCGCATCATTTTCCCGTTCCAGATGGTGAACAAGGTTTCATTGACTTTCACTTCTTCACCATTGACTTTGTGGTGAAAGGAAAACTGAACTTCATTGGTTTGGGCACTTGATATTTGTGCACCTAAAAGAAATATAATGAATAGGTAAAACTGTCGCATAGCTCATTGTTAAATACATGAAAATAAAATTGGCCAATACCTCTCAATAGGCATTGGAAAAGAAAGGAGCGAATGCTAACAGCGGTATTGACAAAATCGGGATTGAGAATCTCGTCTCAAGGGTGGCGGATGTGCCAACGGAGAAATTGAATTGACTCTCCTTATGAATTGATTTGGCAACAATTGTCCATGTGCGAAAGGAATGAGAGATACCTTTTGCTGAACCTGTTCAGCAGCCACATCTTGTTGACCAATTTGCTGAATATCGAGATGTTGATACATGGCAAGATCCTGGCAACACGGTACTCGTCGAACAGTAGTAACTGGAGACTTTTTCAGTTTACAGCAAGAACCATGAGCCGGTTTGGGTTTGATCTTCAAAATGCTGCAGCAGGAAACTGCAGATCCATACCAACCGATGAGGCGCCCTTTCACACTGCATTCATGTACCTGTGCAGAGACACCTGTACTGGAAAACAGTATCAGAAACGCCAGAGACAAGGAAACAACGGGTTTGAGCATAATTTGCAGCAGAACGTAG
>JAHEAU010000304.1 GCA_024642625.1 Lewinellaceae bacterium | reverse complement strand
TCACCTTATCATGAAGGGTGGAGAAAAAGGAATTTCTGGCTTTTTCTGAAGTTACGGACAAGGGTATACAGTGCCGCTCTAGATTGTCAATTGCATCCCTGGTGTAAGTCAGGAGTCGTTCATCCGTAGAACGGCAAAGATTTGGATTGTCGAATGTGAAATACACCACAGATTGATAGCCAGCTTCTACCAAAATAATATTGTTGGTATGTGTTGCTTCATTATGGAATAGCTGGTACGGGGCACCTGTGGGCTTCCTGCCAGCCGCTGTCCGAGATTCCATCATATCCAGTAAGTCATGGAGCTCCTTATACAATCGGACCAGAATACTGGCATCTTTGATTAGACCCGTGTCTTTCAAATAGCGAATTTGGTTCAATGTGTTATCCAGGATATTGGTATGCCAGATCTCTGATGAAGGTAGGTTGTCATATCCTGTGCGAAGCACTTCAAAGTAAAAATTCTCATCGGGTGAAACCTGAGCATGGTTGTCAAAAAAGCGAGTGCCTTGAAGTTGGGTTTCTCTATTCCATGTAAAAAACTTCCAGACAAAAAATTTGAATTTGGCCAGGAAAGGAAAATGGATAAAATAGAAAAGGAGCACTTCTGCTGTGACATATCGGATGAGGACCTTCTTTTCCAAACCCAATATCTGAAGTTGGCCAAGGATGGGAATTAGAAATTCTATGGATGTACGGGGTTGTTGATTCAAGCTTCCAAATGTAATTGGAATGGATTCCATCTTTTCTTGTGAAGGAAGCAAAGGGTATTCCACGTCGAATGTTTGGATGAGGACCATCATATCATCCACGCTGATGCGGGTCTTGCCATTGATCCGATTATATACAGCGGATCGTTCCAGATTCAGTAAACTGCCAATCCGACTGACCAGATCGACTTCTGGCAAGGCCTTGTCTTTGATGAGTTTGAAAAACTCAATTTGATGATCCTGCATGGTAGGTATTGAATACAACTAAAGGGATAAATGATGAACTATTCCACAATATATGGATTGTTTGCCTTTTTTCATTCCACATAATGTGGAAATTTGGACACTTTAATGAATTACTCAAATATTGTCCATAATAGGTGGTAATAAAAATATGTTAATACACCTATCACGGACGGAATTACCATCTAATTCCCTGAAATTGCAGCATAAGAATTCTACCATTTATATCTTTCGGCTTTAACCATATAGTGTACTGACCATGAAACACATCACCATCCTCCTCATCGCCCTCCTCTCCCTGGCATCATCATGCCAGAAAGATGACATGCCCTCAGACGGCACAAAAACATCTTTCGTTGTAAAGTCAATGGTGTAGAATGGACTCCTCATTGCAAATCTGACTTTTTTGGGTGCAGTGCTGTGGATTGTCAGTATTATAAAGGGAGTAAAACTATAGAAATAACATGCATTAAACGATATCAAGATAATTCCGTTGATCAGGGAATGAGGTTGTACCGATATAATAGTGCAATTGGAATAAATGAATTGCAATATTCTTCTAAAGATTATTCAGATTACCTTAATGAAGCTGGTTGTATTTCATACGGTATTGATACTAGCTTTGTAAAACGACTGACAATTTTGAAAATTGATACTGTGAATTATACAGTATTAGGAACATTTGAATTTACTGTATTGAATCAATGTTCTGATACTGTAAAAATAGAAGACGGATACTTTGATCTGGAGTATCGATTCTGATAGATAAATTTTTAAAAAATTAATAATGAAACACATCACCATCCTCCTTATCGCCCTTCTCTCTTTAGCTTCTTCATGCCAGAAGGATGAGCCCTTCACACCGGATTGGCATGTCGATGTATTCCGATGCAAAGTAAATGGGGTAGATTGGAAACCTGAGTGTCAATCAGATCCCCTCTTTGGATGTGACGCAGTTGATTGTCAGTATTATTGGAAGGATACGAAGACATTTGAAATTAGCGCGGTGAATGTCAATTACAATAAAACAATAAATAATTCAATTTCTTTTGCCGGGTACGGTTATGAAAATAGTGAAAACCTAATTCGTTCGTTGAAAGAGAATTATAAAGACTGGAACAAACCTGGCAACTGTAGATTTTATGACTTAGATACTACATCTGTGCGTCGCTTAACCATTCTCGAAGTTGATACTGTGAAATACCTGATCAAAGGTACCTTCGAATTTACTGCGATCGACCAATACGGTAATTGTAAAGATACTGTACGTATTACAGAAGGCTACTTTCATGTGAATTACCGGTTCTAAAACGAAAACCTTTAAAAATATCAACAATGAATAAGCTCACCATCCTCCTTATCGCTCTTCTCTCTTTAGCTTCTTCATGCCAGAAGGATGAGCCCTTCACACCGGATTGGCATGTCGATGTATTCCGTTGCAAAGTCAATGGTGTTGACTGGAAACCTGAGTGTCAATCTGATCCCCTCTTTGGATGTGACGCCGTTGATTGTCAATATTATTGGAAGGATACGAAGACATTTGAAATTAGCGCGATTAGTAGGTCATATGACAATTCAATTGATCAATCAATAGGTATAGCATCTAAATATGCTACTATTGGAGATAATTTTCTTGGACTTTCCTTGCGTGAATACAAAGACTGGAACAAGCTTCCCGGATGTCGTTTTCACGATCTCGATACAACTACTTCCCGTCGATTGACTATTCTGGAAGTGGATACGCTAAAGTACCTCATTAAAGGGACTTTCGAGTTTACAGCTATCAATGAGTGCCAAGATACCATGCGTATCACAGACGGATATTTCCATGTGAATTATCGGTTCTAAACTATTCCTTTAAATAGCTAGAAAGGTACTTATTATTCTCTCTTATCAACCTGCAACAAAAGGCTGATCAGCCACACGTATTTCATTTTCTCACTTAATTAAATTCCTCCTTATCATGAAAACGTTTACATTATTTTTAATCGGTTTTCTGTTTTCCTTGCCCATTCAGGCACAAGGCCCTGAGTCTGACATAGAATCGCAGATTGCTGAAGCATTCAGCCAATTGGATTATAGCTCTCTGGAAACAGGCATTCACATCGACCGGGTGCCTCCGTATTATGCACTCGGTAATTTTAATGGCTCCTGGCCAGCTGACAGTGTCCAGATCAATTGGCTTACCATGCGGATACTATATGGCATGTTTGACTATTGCCAGGTTGGTATTCCAGTATTGGCTCCACTTGACAGCCTGATGAATCAGAATTGGGAAGATCTTCAGGATCAAGATACAACAATCATTGGAGGTATCTGGATGGCATATGATCAATTCAAACCATGGGCTGCTGATAGCAATCTCCTTTGGTTTGACAGCACATATTTTCACAGAGTGCCTGGGGCACCTAGCCCTTTCCAAAAGGCAGACGTATTTGTTTTCAGCCCAACGGACCCTATCCGGTATGGCCTCTCCCAAACGATTTTCCTTGATTCCGTCTGGTTATTTACCAACCATACAGAATGGGAATCTCTGGAATTAGATGCTGATGACGGCCTTGGTTGGAGAACCATTGTTCCAGGTCAAGTTATGATGATTACTTATTCAATACCAGGGACAAAACTATTTCAAGTTAGAACGATATTATCAACTGGTGATACACTAATATCTGCATCCTGGTGGGATATTCGGGAGGAAGAAGGATTTGCAGCACCTGTAATTCGTGGTTTTTCTGATGATCCAGATGCCACATGGACGATGGGTGAGCAGATCCCCTGGTATATCTGGGTTAAAGAAAAGAATCACTGCGGTGATGATTCCTGGAAAAAGGTAGAAGCCTCCCTCCCTGAGGGGCTA
>JAHEAU010000303.1 GCA_024642625.1 Lewinellaceae bacterium | reverse complement strand
TGATGATTCTCTGCGTTGCATTGTTCGTTTTTTCGAGCTCCCGGGCTCAGGAATCTGCAACTGGATTGGTCGCTTTTTATTCATTTAACGGATGCGACCGATCTGATCACACTGCTGTAAATGAGGATGTTCACCTCCTCGGTGGTGTAGGTTGTTGGTGTGGGATTGATCAGGATGGTCTTCTCTTTTCAGGAGGAACAGATCACGGACAACTGGACGGTCCCCTCAGAAGGTACTTTAGCACATCTGACGTTACATTGAGTGTGTACGTACGGGTTTGGGCAGAACAATTGTTTCGGCAAGTCATTTTCTCTACCTACGATCCTGACCGTTCCCCAGGGGGCTGGGAAGCGATCTATGATCCTGTGGCAGCCTCTGTGACATTTCATTTGATAGAAGATAGCCTGCATCGGATGCTCCCGTTGGAAATCCCTCTGGATACTGGAAAATGGCACCACCTTGTGCTGGTGCGTGATGGTAATCTCGCCAAAGGATACCACAATGGTCGGCTGATCAATCAAATTCGCCGGTGCCGAAATGTGGATATCAGCAGTCCTTCACCGCTCTTTATCGCCAGGCCAGCTGGCCGCCCAGGGCCGGAACGGTTTCCGTGGAAAGGAATGATTGATGAGCTGCGCATCTACAGTAGACCACTGTCCAACGAAGAAGTATGGGACCTGTATCGTCTTCATCCTGTAGAAGAGGCACAATGGGATTGTTATTCAGCAGAAAGGCCTAGTTCTGTCAGCGAATGACCGTCGTGAAATGTACCTTTGCACCGCAAAGAAAAAATACGATGTTCCAGCAATTGGAAGAACAGCAAAAGGTTGTCCAGGAAAAATTGGCAGCTCATATTCTTGAAGTTACTTCAGGTGATGGGCTCGTTACCGTGAGGATGGCTGGAAATAAGGAGGTCCGCTCTGTGACAATCAATCGGGATCATTCAGGATATGCCGATGCAGATATGGTCGAAGATCATCTCATACTCGCTTTGAATGAAGCAATTCGACAGGCAACAGAATTGGAAAAGACAATCGTTCAGGAATGGATGTCTTCTGTCCTGCCCGGAGGATTGGGAGCCCTGGGTGGTTTAGGCGGATTATTTGGCAAGTAAGATAATCCCGACACCCCAAGCAACGTTTTCACACCGATCAGGTTTCTTATGGCTATGCGCATATTCTTTCTCCTTCTTGTTTCTATGTCTTCATTGTCCAACCAGGTCAATGCTCAATTGACTGCCAATCTGGTGACAAACATGTCATTCAATGACAGTCTGTTTGAAGAAAGTGGCTATGGCAATGTGCTATATTTTGATGGTGACACCACATTTGTCTGTGGACCGGTCGGCAATGCACTCAGTTTTGACGGGAGCTTGAATTTCATCTCTCTTCTTGGTGATATATCAGTCAACCGGTTGAAAAAGGCAGATTTCAGTATCAGCTTTTATTTCCGCCCTGAAACGTCTTCGGGTATATATGATATCGTTTCCAAGCGAGAGGATTGCGACGAAAACCGAGCTTTAGCCATCACGTATACTCCTTCCAGTCGCACATTGGGCATTCTGGTCAGTGAGGATCCGACACTGCAGGTTAAGTTGAATTATCGATTGCCTTCCGGACGCTGCTGGTATCATATTGTGGTGGTTCGTCAAGCTGCCAAAATCCTCCTGTACGTCGACGGCGAATTTGTCGAGGAAATGTCTGCTTCAACACGACTGGAATTAAAGAATAATGCACAACTGTCCATTGCGGCAAGTCCTTGTGTTGGTGCTGGTCAAATTCGCTATCGAGGACAATTGGATGAATTCAGAGTCTACGATCGTGCGCTACCCATCGAAGATGTTCAGGCACTGTTCGTTCCTCGTGATGTTATCCTGACAAGAGATACGGTCATCTACCTTGGCGAATCATTTAATATTTTGACATCAGGTACGTGTGCAACAAACTTTGCCTGGTTTCCCGGTACTGGCGTCAGTACGCCAACCATAAAAGACCCGGTGATTACTCCGGTAGCCTCAGGTCGGTATCAGATCAATTTTATCCAGGGCAATTGCACAGCAACAGATACCGTGTATGTCGAAGTAGTCGATCCTGCAGATCTGAGCTGCGACCGCCTTTTGTTACCCAGTGCATTTACACCAAACGGGGATAAACTGAATGATGAATTCGGGATCAGTAATCCAGTTGCTCTGGAAGGTGTAGATTATTTTGAAATTTATGACCGATGGGGTACCCGCGTATTTGAAACAACGGATCCATTTCAAAAATGGAATGGCGTGTTTAAAGGTGAACCACTTATTCCCGGTATATATGTCTACAAGGCACGGTATCTCTGCAAGGGTGAGTACTATGAAAGCCTTGGTAGCTTCTCCCTGATTCGTTGATTTTCAAGTCCGGAAAGGAAGTTTATCGGTAAGCGGTTGCCGTTGGGCACCGATCGGATGGCATTCATCTAAACGATTTCCCAGACATCCCCTCTGCATGTATCTTTGACAGGATGAAAGCGATCTTTCAGTTATTACCAGCCAGCTTTTTACAGGCATTAAACGAGTTGCGGTACAACCGCACCCGGAGCTTGTTGTCGTTGCTTGGGATTACGATTGGTATCTTTTCCATCATGTCCATCAAATCTGCAGTGGACAGTTTGGAAAGCAACATCAAACAAAGCCTGGAAAAGCTGGGAGATGATGTGCTGTATGTGACCAAGCAACCCTGGAACGAAGATCCTTCCATGAATTATTGGAAATATCTCCGACGCCCGAATCCGGATTACCATGACTTCAAAGTTATTCAGACAAACAGTGAACATGCACAGTATGTGACCTATTCTGTTTTTCTGGGGCCCAAACCAGTAAAATATGGGGCAAGCAGCGTGGATCAAGCTTACCTGGTTGCAGGTACAGCGGATTATGCGAATCTGTTCAATTTGCAGTTTCAGGACGGGCGTTTTTTCTCTCCAATTGAATATCAAACAGGAAGCCGGGTCACAGTCATCGGTTCTCGTATAGCCGAAATGTTGTTCGGTAATCTGGATCCGATCGGCAAAGAGATCATGGTCAAAGGAAACAAGCTCAAGGTGATTGGCCTCATAGAACCATCCGGCAAAGACTTGATTAAGGTAATGGATTTTGATCGAGCTGTGTTGATCTCTTATCCACTTGCTCGTCAAATTGCGAATGTCCGTCAAGCGGGCAATTATGGCGGAGGTATGATCGCTGTAAAAGCCAGCAAGTCGTCTGACTTGGAAATGGTAACGGATGAAGTCATCGGTGCAATGCGTTCTGGACGTCGTTTGTCTCCACGCCAGGACAATAATTTTGCGGTCAATGAGATGTCTGTCTTGACGTCCTTGCTCGACAAATTCTTCAGTGTGCTCAACCTGGCAGGAATGGCGATTGGGGTCTTTGCCTTGTTTGTCGGTATGTTCAGTGTTGCAAACATCATGTTCGTTTCAGTGAAGGAACGAACACACTTGATTGGGATAAAAAAAGCCTTGGGAGCGAAAGGGACCTTCATCCTGCTGGAATTTCTGGTCGAAGCAGTCATCCTGTGCATTATTGGCGGCGTAGCTGGGCTTCTGCTTGTGTTGGTCGTCATCAAAGGCATCGCAGCTGCAGCAGATTTTCCGATGTTCCTATCCTGGCAAAATGTTTCGATTGGAATTATCGTATCAGCTGTTATCGGGATACTCTCCGGGCTGATTCCAGCACTACAGGCTGCCCGGATGGATCCGGTAGAAGCCATGCGCAGTTAGGTGGGTTGATCGAGCTACGTCGTTACAGGATGGACGCGATCAGCAATTCCAGATCCGTTGT
>JAHEAU010000072.1 GCA_024642625.1 Lewinellaceae bacterium | reverse complement strand
AGTCGTGACGTTGCCCCACCAATGATGGCCCAATTCGTGGGTCATCAACCGAACATCCCCCGCACCATTATTCAAGGCATTATCCGGAAAAGCAACATTCGTCGGGTGCTCCATCGCACCCACAGTGGTCATGACATAACCCACTCGCGACCACCGATAAGGGCCGTACCAATTTTCAATAGCATCTAAAGCATCACCCATTTTATCGAAACCGGTAATCATTTCTCCGATATCTTCAGGTTTGGCTAACAGTTCAATTGGAATTTTACCAAATACGCCAGAATGCGTATCCCGATGAGCAACGTAATTAGATACAGCTACATTCGTCAGGTAGGTTGGAAGCAACTGCTCCATTCTATAGTGTCGCCATACACTGTCCTGGCCAACAGTCGTTTCACTGATGAAATCACCTATAGCATATCCCTTTCTTCCCAGAGAACTTAACACATGGATGTCATAGGCAGCACGTTCGACAAAATTGTCAAAACAAGGGTACCAAACCCTGCCGAAATTTGGTGGATTACTCGTAATGCCAATACCCAGATTATAGGCATATCCACCTTCAAAGTAAAAGCCACCCCAACTTGGGTCCTTGTGCGGACTCCCCTGGTAATAGAAGGTTAAAGACACTGTATCTGACAAGGCCAAAGCTGAAGGCAATTGGACTAGAACAAATGGATCGGGGTATGTAAACACCAATTGCTGCCCATTCATCACAATGGAATCAATCTTCAGTTTTGTAAGATCAAATGTCAATACATCCTGGTCAGGTAGTTTGGGTGTAAGTGTAACCGTTGTTCGTCCAGTTAAGGTCCCACTGAACTTGGTCACATCCAACCAAATTTCATAATGAAGGATGTCAATCGAATCGCTTCGTTCAACGGCAGCGCGCATCTTGGCTCTGGATACCGGATCTGGTTCCTGAATCTGTAAATCGCTTTGGTGATAATGACAACCAACAGGTTGCGCATACAATGATGTGGTCAGCACTATCAGAGATAGAGCAGTAAACAGATTCAGTTTGTCCTTCATAATAATGGTTCTATTCTTCTTCAGAAATGTCTTCAACAGGTTGAATCATAGGCAATTCAACCCATTTGGCTTCAGCTGAACTGATGGATCCAAATCCCAAAAATCCTCCAGATGAGCGTGCAATGTGTTTTGCAAAAGAGGTTAATGAATGATAGACAGAAGTGCCTGTTTTAGGGTCCAATTTCTCAAGGATGTTATTCAAATCTTCCAATTCATCAGAGATCTGTTGATTTCGCAGGGTGACATCATCAGGATATGTTCCAGTTAATGCCGTCATTTGATCCGTAAACACTTTATCAGCAGCCTCATACAAGCCTTCCAGCTCAGATGGGTGATTATAACTGCGAATATGTGTTAGTTTTTCGGCCCAAACCTTCTCTTCTTCATTGAATATTCCATCTGCACCGGCGATCAAAATGGCAATACGAGGTAACGCACCGACCAATTTGTCGAATTCATTCTGGCTTAGCTGTTCGTGTAAATTCTTTTTCATTAACCGCTATTTTTGCGGCTAAGATAAGGAACCTTACCTTTAGCATTTCGCTCAAATCCGCAGTTCCATTGGCAAAAACGAAGACGACCGGAGGCAAACCCAAGGAAACCCCGCTCATGCAGCAGTATTTGCGGATGAAAGCAAAATACAGAGATGCCATTCTTTTATTTCGTGTTGGCGATTTCTATGAGACTTTTGCTGAGGACGCGGTAAAAACTGCAGCTGTAACAGGGATCGTCCTGACCAGCAGAAATAATGGCGGTTCTGACGTCGAACTGGCTGGCTTCCCCTATCATGCCCTTGATTTGTACATGCCCAAACTCGTTAAAGCGGGGTTGCGTGTTGCGATATGTGAGCAATTGGAAAAACCCTCAAAGGAGCGGAAGATCGTTCGTCGTGGCGTCACGGAAGTCATCACGCCGGGTGTAACAACTGATGGAAGCTTGCTTGATCATCGTGCGAACAATTATCTGGCAGCAGTTCACGCCTCGAAACGGGATCAAATAGGTATAGCCTTTGTCGATATTTCGACCGGCGAGTTTCTCCTGGCCCAAGGGAATGAAGCTTATTTCAGTAAACTCATCCTTCATTACAGACCGGCTGAAGTACTCATTCC
This sequence comes from Lewinellaceae bacterium, assembly GCA_024642625.1. Classification (GTDB taxonomy): domain Bacteria; phylum Bacteroidota; class Bacteroidia; order Chitinophagales; family Saprospiraceae; genus JAGNXB01. The sequence goes on along the minus strand of JAHEAU010000072.1, from coordinate 12,382 downwards.
CAAAAGTGAGGATGCCTATTTCCGAAATTTGTTTGGCGAACAGATGCCTGTTTACCACCTGGAAGAATGGGTGTTTACTGATGAATATGGGCGGGAACGATTACAGGATCATTTTGCTTTACCAACGCTAAAAGGATTCGGCATCGAACATCAAATACAGGGTCAGATAGCTGCCGGAGCAATATTGCATTATCTGGCTTCTACAGAAAATGCGCGACTCGGTCATATTCGTAATATCTCACGAATCGCCTCTGACGATTATGTCTGGTTAGATCAATTCACTGTGCGCAACTTGGAATTGGTTCATGCACTTCAACCGCAAGGGAAGAGTCTTTTGCAAGTAATCGATGATACGGTCACACCGATGGGTGCGCGATTGATGCGCCATTGGGTTCAACTTCCCCTTTTACACCAGGAAGCCATTCGACGCCGACAACGCATTGTTGATTATTTCCTTCAACATGAAGATGATGGTGATCTTACGACAGGGCAATTGAAAGAAATTGGAGATCTTGAACGATTGCTGGCTCGTGCCGTTGTGCGAAAGATCAATCCAAGAGAAATCCGGCAAATGGCTCTTACGTTGAATGTGATTGGCAAGGTGAAAACCAATTTGTCCTCTTGCCCACTTTCAGACTTGGCAGAATGGGCAAACCATCTGGATCCTTGTCAAACTTTGGCCGAGGAAATTTCAAATAGCATAGTTCCGGATCCACCGGCCACTCTTCAAAAAGGTGATGTCATCCAGTCCGGAACAGATCCTGAGTTGGATGAACTGAGGGATCTGATTAAAAACAGTAAAGATATTTTGGTTCAGGTGCAACTGGAAGAATCTCAGCGTACTGGAATCAACAACCTCAAGATTGGCTTCAACAATGTATTCGGCTATTATCTGGAAGTCACCAATAAGTACAAAAACCAAGGCCTGATTCCGGATAACTGGACGCGAAAACAGACGACATCCAATGGGGAACGGTATGTGACTGATGAATTGAAAAAACTGGAAGAACGGATACTTGGAGCAGAAGAAAAGGTCAACATTCGTGAAGCTGCATTGTACGAACAACTAGTTGATGCCATTCAGCCATTTGTCGACCCAATTCAGAAGAACGCTCGGTTATTGGCTGAACTGGACGCTCTACTTGGATTTTCGCGCATTGCCAGAAGACGTCATTATGTCTGTCCACTGATCGATGAAAGTCTTTCTATTTCCATCTTGCAGGGACGGCATCCGGTCATCGAGGTTCAGTTGCCTCTCGGTGAAACATACATTCCCAATGACATCAATCTAGATCCACGGGAACAACAGATCATGATGATTACCGGGCCAAATATGTCAGGTAAATCAGCCATTTTACGTCAAACTGCACTGATCTGCCTCATGGCCCAAATGGGGTGTTACGTCCCGGCTGACAAGGCAAAATTGGGCATTATTGACAAGGTATTCACCCGTGTTGGTGCATCTGATAATATCTCCTCAGGTGAATCCACATTCATGGTAGAAATGAATGAAACCGCTTCAATCATGAATAACATTTCAGATCGAAGCCTGATTCTTTTAGATGAAATAGGTCGGGGTACAGCGACGTATGATGGTATATCCATCGCCTGGGCAATTGCCGAATACCTGCACGAGCATACAAAGGCGCGTCCCAAAACCCTGTTCGCAACGCACTACCATGAACTGAACGACCTTCAAAAACAATTTCCTCGTATTCGCAATCATCACGTTGCTACCCAGGAGTCCGGATCAAGGGTGCTATTTCTTCGAAAATTATTGCCTGGAGGAAGTGAACACAGTTTTGGCATTCATGTAGCACGAATGGCAGGGATGCCTATGACGATCTTGAAGCGTGCCAGTGAAGTATTGCGTTGGTTGGAAGAATCTCATACCCACGACAAGGATCGTGAAGTACCAGAACCAAGTCATGCGATGACACAGCTGAATATGTTTGAAACGACAGATCCGGCTATGAAAAAGATCAGACAACAATTAGAGGATCTTGAATTAAATCAGATGACTCCAATTGAATGTATGCTCAAATTGGAAGCATTCAAGAAATCAATACGAGAAGATCAGGTCTAAAGGTTATCCCATTGGCAATCCGCCGCGCATATTTTTTGCACCGCCCATCATACGTTGCATATTATTACCCTTGCTCATCGTATGCATGAACTTTCGCATTTCATCAAACTGCTTGATAAACTGGTTGACTTCATGGACCTTCATGCCACAGCCCGTCGCAATTCGTTGCTTCCGACTCATGTTGAGTAATTCAGGATTTTCACGTTCCTTCGGTGTCATAGAAAAAATAATAGCCTCGACACGATTGAAAGCTGACTCATCAATATCCAGATTCTTGGTCATCTTACCCATGCCCGGGATCATGTTCATCAAGGATTTAAGATCACCCATTTTTCTGATCTGTGCCAGTTGACTGAGAAAATCATTGAAGTCGAATTTGTTCTTCTTGATTTTCTTTTCCAGTCGTTTCGCTTCAACTTCATCAAACTGTTCCTGGGCTTTTTCAACAAAGGACACGATGTCGCCCATTCCCAGAATACGCTGAGCCATGCGCTCTGGATGAAAAACATCCAGCGTTTCCATCTGCTCACCAGTACTGACAAATTTAATGGGCTTACCCACTGTGTATTTGATGGAAAGTGCAGCACCACCGCGTGTATCACCATCAAGCTTGGTCAGTACGACCCCATCATAGTTGATTCGTTCGTTAAACGTTTGAGCTGTATTTACAGCGTCCTGACCCGTCATGGAGTCAACAACAAATAGTGTCTCGGAAGGAGATATGGTTGATTTGATCCGTTCGATCTCAGCCATCATTTCTTCATCTACAGCTAGGCGACCAGCTGTATCGACAATAATGACATCATGTTGATTGGATTTAGCATACGCAATCGCTCGTTTGGCGATGTCTGCCGGATCCTTGCTTTCCAAATCAGAGAAAACATGAACGCCAATCTGCTCGCCTAGTACAGTTAATTGATTAATTGCCGCTGGACGATAGACATCACAAGCAACCAGAAGGGGGCGTTTTGATTTCTTCGATTTCAGAAAATGGGCCAATTTGCCAGAGAATGTCGTTTTACCACTTCCCTGCAATCCAGCAATCAAAAAGATAGTCGGATTGTCCTTGAGATTAACGCCAACTGTTTGGCCACCCATCAGATCAACAAGGGCATCCATGACGATCTTCACCATCAATTCACCCGGCTTAACCGCCTTCAGAACATTCTGTGTTCCTAGCGCTTCTTCCTTGATCTTGTCGGTGAATTCCTTGGCAATCTTGTAGTTGACGTCTGCTCCGACTAATGCCCGCCGAATTTCCTTGATGGATTCTGCAATGTTGATCTCGGTCAACGAGCCCTCACCCTTAAGCCCTTTAAAGGCTAATTCTAAACGGTCGCTTAAATTCTCAAACATATTGTCAATGATTTTGCCGTATGCCAAATGCGTCGCAAAAGTACAAAACAACGCTCACCATGGCCAGTTCAAGATGAAATCGTTCATGTTAGAAAACCTTGTTCTGCTCTGCGTGTTCAATAGAACCACAACAAGCAATACCTATGGCTCTTTCGCCTCAACTGTTCACCTTAGGTGAACTGAAAACATCCGGATATCAACCTCGTTCACTAAAGGACGAAATGCGGGAGAATCTGATTCAAGCCCTTCAAACCAAACAATCTGTTTTTTCAGGAATATGGGGCTTTGATGAGACGGTGATACCTGATCTGGAACGAGCTATTCTTTCCCGCCATCATGTTTTATTGCTGGGATTGCGTGGACAGGCAAAAACGCGATTGGCCCGAATGATGACTCGCCTGCTAGATGAATGGGTGCCATATATTGCTGACACTGAATTGCAGGATGATCCACTTTCGCCGATTAGCAGGCAGGCACATGACATTCTTCGTGACCATGGTGATCGAACACCAATTAAATGGCTACATCGGGATGAGCGATACGTTGAAAAACTGGCTACACCAGATGTCAGTATTGCCGACCTGATCGGTGATATTGATCCAATCAAGGCCGCAAATGAAAAACTCGCTTTTTCAGATGAACGAGTTATCCATTATGGATTGATCCCAAGAGCTCATCGTTCCATTTTTGTGATTAATGAGCTGCCGGATCTTCAACCAAGGATCCAGGTGGCATTGTTCAATATTCTGCAAGAGGGGGATATTCAAATACGAGGATTTAAAAAACGGTTGGATTTGGATATCCACTTCGTGTTTACTGCAAACCCGGAAGACTATACAAACAGGGGAAGTATCATTACGCCTCTCAAGGACAGGATTGATTCGCAAATTCTGACTCATTATCCTGAAGATCCGGCAATTAGCAAACAAATTACCCTGCAGGAAGCACGGATTCATGATATCGCCTCGAAACACATTTCTGTGCCATCCATAGTCCATGATATCCTTGAACAAATTGCTTTTGAAGCCAGAGAAAGTGAATATGTAGATGCCAAGAGTGGGGTATCCGCCAGATTGACGATTTCAGCCTATGAAAATTTGGTCAGTGCTGTTGAACGTCGGTTATTACTGAGCAATGAAGAGAGTGGATGTGCCCGGATCAATGATTTTTGGGCTGTAGTACCGGCTATTACAGGAAAGGTGGAACTGGTTTATGAAGGTGAACAAGAAGGTCCATATCAGGTGGCATTGCACTTTATGCATCAGGCTATTCGCCATCTTTTTCTGAATCATTTCCCCAATCCCGAAAAGCTGAAAAAAGGACAGGAAAAGGATCCCTATGGGACCATTCTCGCCTGGTTCAGTTCTGGAAATGAGTTATCCCTTCTACACGAAGACTCAGAGTCTGATTTCAAAAAGAAACTTCAGTCCGTTGCTGGATTGGCAGATCTTGTAAAGCAAAAACAGGTTGACAAGAAAGAAGAATTGGCTTATATGGAGCTCGTGTTGCATGGATTAGCGGAGTTTCAGCATATCGGTAAGGACCTTATCGGTAGTCGTTTATTATTTAAGGATGATCTAGCCGAAGCTCTTTTAGACCTCGATGGAGATGACGAAGAATAGCTTCGGTTTGTCTTCTTTCGGTCAACATGCATGATCTTCAACGAAAAGCCGGGCAAGTGCGTCGATAATTTGCGAGATTTGCAGCTTGATTTATTCTTCTGTTGAATCTTGATTTATGAGAAATTGGGGATTGCTGGTTTTGGGACTTTTTTTGGCAATATGCCAGGTTGATGCACAAGACGGCATCATACGAGGTTCTGTAATAGATGACAGCAATGGAGATCCTGTCGGATTTGCTACAATACGCATTCAAGGCACTACGATAGGCGTCAATACTGATTTGGACGGCTTTTTCTCCATCACAGGCCTGAACGAAGGAACTTTTAACCTGGTGGCTACATACCTCGGTTATGATTCTATCTCTCAGGTTATCACTTTGAAGAAAGGAGAACTTCGATCTGTCCGCTTTTTATTGAAAGAATCTATCCTTCAATTGGAAACGGTCAATGTTTCTGCTGCCAGAGAAGCCGCCAAAACTCAGGTTCAGGTTTCAAAAATTCTGGTCACACCCAAGCAGATCAAGTCCTTGCCATCGACAGGGGGTGCACCTGACATTGCTCAATATCTACCCGTACTACCAGGTATCATTTTTACTGGTGATCAAGGTGGCCAATTATATATACGAGGTGGGTCGCCTATTCAAAACAGGATCTTGTTGGATGGAATGACCATCTACAACCCATTTCATTCGATTGGATTTTTCAGTGTGTTTGAAACAGAAGCAATCCGGAATATTGATGTGATGACTGGTGGATTTTCTGCCGAATATGGCGGACGAGTCAGTGCCATTGTCGACATCAATACCAGAGAGGGAAATATGAAGCGGTTTGGCGGTATGGTTGGAGTCAATCCATTTCAAACAAATGTCTTGCTTGAAGGTCCGTTAAAGCCATTGCGTGAAGATCAAAACACCTCTTCCTCCTTCTTGATAACAGCAAAAAAAGGCTATCTGGATCAAACAGGTAAGACACTTTATCCCTATGCCTCGAACGACACCTTGGGTTTGCCATTTAGCTATACCGATTTATATGGGAAGGTCTCCTTCATGGCAGGTAGCAGCAGTCGGATCAGTTTGTTCGGGTTCAATTTTGAGGATGGCGTAGACTATGGTTCGATTGCCAAGTTGAACTGGAAAAACCGGGGTGCAGGTATGCGTCTTTCAGTTGTACCTGGCAATTCGAATGCAGTCATTGGCGCTTTGGTAGCCTTTTCAGATTACAAGATCAATCTGGAACAAGAAGATAACAGACCACGAGATAGTCGAATATCAGGATTTAATATAGCACTGGACTTTACCTTTTTCAACCAGGACAATGAGATTAAATATGGCTTTGATATCCATGGCTTCAATACTGAATTCGGATTCACAAACTTTTTAGATTTGAATATTCGACAGGAAAACTTCAATACGGAGATCGCTGGTTTTTTGAAATACAAACAAAAGTGGGGCAATCTGATCGTCGAACCGTCTGTCCGTCTGATTTATTATTCTTCCCTGAGTGATTTGGTTTTGGAACCACGATTTGGCTTGAAATACAATATCACGGACTATCTGCGGTTCAAACTTGCTGGAGGTCTGTACTCCCAAAACTTGATCAGTACTGTAAATGAACTGGACGTAGTGAACCTCTTTGTTGGATTCCTTTCCGCACCACAAAGTAAGATCTACAAGCCAGGGTCGCTGGAAGAGACGGATCATCGTCTCCAAAAGGCGATACATGCAATCAGTGGTCTGGAGATTGATCTGTCCCAGAATATCATGTTGAATGTAGAACCGTATTACAAGAAGTTCACCCAATTGATTGCATTGAACCGAAATAAACAAAAGAATACTGACCCCAATTTTCAGACTGAATCAGGAGATGCATACGGAATTGATTTCTCACTGCGCTATGAATCAGGTCCCTTATACATATGGACAACATACTCACTGGCCAAAGTGACACGGAATGATGGGAATCAGGAGTATTCACCAATTTTTGATCGGCGGCATAATATCAATGCGTTGATCACGTATAGTTTTGGTCGCAAACGATCCTGGGAGGCTGCCCTTCGTTGGAATTTTGGTACGGGATTCCCCTTCACCCAGACACAAGGTTTTTACACAAACTATAATTTACAGGATGGTATTGGGTCTGATGTGTTGACAGAAAATGCCGATCTGGGTATCATTTATGATGCAAAACGAAATGGTGGCCGTTTGCCAAGCTATCACAGATTAGATGCATCCCTGAAAAAATCTTGGGATTTTACCAAATATTCAACCCTGGAGGCAGTTGTCAGTGTGACAAATGCGTATGATCGAAGCAATATTTTCTATTTTGATCGGGTGAGCTATACACGGGTGAATCAATTGCCCATTTTACCAAGTGTTGGATTGACGTTTAAATTTTAATTATGATACGCCAAACTGTCTTCCTTTTTTCAAGTTTGTCTGTTCTATTTGCCTCAACGTTGTCGGCTCAGCAGGACGTCAAACCGTTACCACGGTTTTTAACTCAGGAAGAATTGAAATTGGCGAAATCGTATCAACCCCAACAATCAGAAGGGACTGTTACCCTATCTTCATTGTCAGGAAATGAGGGGTTTCGGTCTATGGCCGAATGGGAAGAGTTGCAGGCAGTCGTGATTACCTGGACGAGTTTTACTGCCATTCTCGCTGAAATTGTCAGAGCAGTTAAGAACGAATGTGAGGTCGTCATTGTCTGCACTAACAAGGCTTCAGTTCAAAGTTATCTTACTGGAAAAGGTGTAGACTGGTCAACTAATGTCAGTTTTCTGGAGGGTGGATTCAATTCAATTTGGGTCCGGGATTATGGACCCAATTCGGTCTATCGGAATGACGTAGATTCTCTTTATCTCGTTGATTGGATATACAATAGACCACGTCCAAAGGACGATGCATTGCCGGTTCTTGTTGGCAATTTTATGAATTTACCTGTGTTGGCAACGACGACAGCTCCTGAAGACTTGGTTCACACTGGCGGCAACTTTATGAGTGATGGGTTGGGCACTGGGTTTTCATCATACCTGGTGATGGAAGAAAACGGTCCAAATAACAACTATGGATTTAGCAATCATTCGGAGGAGGAAGTTGATGAAATTATGTACACCTACATGGGGATTGATCCATATGTAAAAATGACCAACCTGCCTTTTGATCTCATTCATCATATCGATATGCATATGAAGTTAATAGATGAGGAAACATTGATCGTTGGCGAATACCCACAAGGTGTAGCTGACGGTCCTCAAATAGAGGCAAATCTTCAGTATATCCTGAACAATTTTACCACGAAATCAGGTGCTCCTTTTCGTGTTATTCGTGTACCAATGCCGCCAGATGCACAAGGTAAGTTTCCACATCAAGGAGGTGACTACTGGACCTATGCAAATGCATTAATAGCAAATCGGACAGTTATTGTTCCGACGTATTCACTAGAATATGATACAACAGCATTGAGAATCTGGCGCGAAGCAATGCCCGGATATACGGTTACTGGAATCAATTGTCAAGCTATTATACCGTTAAGTGGTGCTTTACATTGTATTACAAAAGAAGTTGGAGTGAATGATCCATTGAGAATTGTGCATCACAGGATAGATGGCACGTTGTCCTCTCCAGATGGATATGAAGTTGATGCGTTGGTACAACACCGGTCAGGAATACTGTCTTCAACACTTTATTATTCCACGGATACATTTGCAGGATATACGGCTTTACCCATGTCTGCAACTGGCGAAGTAGATCATTATCACGCTTATATCCCTGTATTCACTGAAGATGTTGAAGTGTTCTATTATATCACAGCTGAAGCAATCAGTGGGAAGACGCAACAACGTCCAATGACGGCGCCTCACGGCTATTGGTCATTTATTGTGCCTGCTTCCACATCCCTAAATGAAGTAGAAAAAAATGGGCCGACATTAGGTTCTGTATTCCCGAATCCAGCTCATGCTATGACATGCATCCCGATTAATTTGAGTGACTATCAAGGAAACTTAGAGGTTAGTCTCATTGATATTATGGGCAGGCAGTCTGTACTTTTCAGTGGTGAGGTATTTCAAGGCGATAAAAAAGTGTTTTTCAATGCTCAGAACTTTGCTTCTGGAGCCTATCAGGTCATAATGACAACCGAAAAAGGGCGCCAGCTTCAAAACCTGGTTATACAGCCGTAATTATGAATTTCTCTGGCACGTAAGGCCGACGCTGAAATAATGTTGCTTTTGAATTATCTATATAGGACGAATGAGAATTGACGATCAATGCAATGGCCAAGTTCTGTTTATCCAAACAATGTCAGCAACTTAATTTTCTCGACTAAAGAGACATTAAATAACCTTTGTAGGAGGAAAAAATCCGCGAACAGTATTCGTCTTATCGAATCACTGTGAAAAGAAAAAGTAATCGGTGTAAGACTACTACCAGGTGAAGGGTTACTGATTATTCATATCACGTGCCAAAGCAGCTGCAGCAGCAGTTTCGAACCAATGCGCCATAGCCTCTCGTTCTTCACCTGTAAGACGGGCATTTGAATGCATCCAGGTATAGGAATTCAAGGGCATGTTTTCTTCGCGCAATTCCTCGGCACATTCATTCAATTTCTTGATCTTCTTTTCAGTGGGATAATCCAGAATGAGCGAGAAATTCAAATGTTTCCTCGCTTCCAGGATATGATTCCGTACGAAGATTCCAACTGGATTCACAGCGGCATACCAAGGCAATACGGTTTCATTAGAATGGCAGTCATAACAAGCCGAACGAACCTTCGCTGGAGCCCCGGAGATCGTTGTTAATAAATCGCTATTGGAAACATCCACCTGACGAGGTGTGATGTCTGGTCTGTAAAACTGAATAAGAACAAGGGCACCAATCAGGATATAGAAGAACCACTTTAAACGCTTCATTGGGAAATTAGATATAAGAAAGGATCAGGATTTTCAAAAGTAAAAATCCTGATCCGCCAGCATGTAATTATCGTACAAGAGTGATATCACCGTGAATTGTCTGGGTCGAACCATCACCATATCTAAGCACAACCATGTACCCATAGACATCAGAAGGCAGGTCTTTACCATCTCGAGTTCCATCCCAACCTACAGTTGGATTTTCATTGTTATACACCAATTTCCCCCAGCGTGAATACACCTTGCATTCAGCAATCTCGATGCCTTCTTCCAGGAACGGAAGGAAAAAATCATTTGTGTTATCCCCATTCGGAGTAAATACATTGGGTATATCAAATTGAGGTATACGCACAAACCAGCTTGAATAGATTTCATAAACACAACCGGCTGGTGTGGTTAGTTGAACGTGAATGTTGAAAGGGGGTACTGGTGTTACAACATTTAAAACAGGACCAGTTTCACCATTGACAACTTTGCCGTCAATAAACCAGGTGTAGAATGAACCAGCAGGAGGCGTAATAGACGGAGTAACGGTCAGTTCGACCATTTCACCCAGAAGGAATGTATCTCTAGCTGGATCAGCAGTAATCTTCAGTGTAATAATTGGATCTACTACAATGGTCGTCGTCGCTTCATCTTCAAAACAATCCTTTACAGTAGTATATGTAACCGTATACATCATGGACACAACGGGTTCTACTGTGATTGTTGGGTTGGTTTCGTTGCCAGGGGCCCAGGAATAAGTACCTCCAACCGGAGTGCCATTTGCTGTTAATGTAACCATCTCACCAGGGCAGATCGCATTGTCACTGGCCTGGATGGATACAGTTGGCTCAGTAATAACAGCAACGCTAACCTGGCCGGTGCGTTCACATCCCTGGAAGGTAGCCGTGACATAATATGTCGCATTTGCAAGTGGAGTGATCGATGGATTGGCATCATTGGAAGTGCCAAATCCTGGATCTGTGCTCGTCCAGAAATAACTCGTATTGCCACCGGCATTCGGGTTCAGATTGGTAGATTCACCAAGGCAAATCACGAGATCGGCTGGCAAATTCAACACTGGCTCGGGTACATTGACATTCAGCTTCCCTTGCTTGTTGCATCCCTTTTCTTCGCCGGATATTGTATAGAATCCAGTGGCAATGCCTGTTACAATTGGGTCATGACAGGTTGAACAACTTAGTCCCGTAGCTGGCATCCACATAATATTGTCAATGCTGTCATTCAAAATGAACACCTGCATTGTATCACCTGGACAGAGTGTAATATCCGTTGCAGATAATGTTAAACCGACCGGAATGACTTCAATATATACAGTCTGATTTTCAGCACATGCGTTGTTCACCGTTTGACGGGTATACGTAAATGATTCTTTCGCAGTTAAAACCACGTTCAAGTTACTGTCAGCAGAAAGGAATGTGCCATTGTTCGGTGACCACAAATGTTGAATATCCGGGTAATCCTTATTCAGATAAGATGGTGACAAAAAGGTAATGATCTCTCCCTGGCAATAGAATGGGCGATCGATAAATTTGGTAATACCCAATTCGGGGAGAGAATCGACTCGTATGAATACAGAGTCAATAACCGTACAAGGACCCACCTGCATGGAGGCATACGCCATAAATGATTTTGTGGGTTTGCTGAAAGCTGTATTCCCATTTTGGGTCAAAAGGGTAGTATCCTTTGGCAACCAAGTGAGGGTGCCACCCTGGGTAAAGTTCGCATCCAAAGCGATAGAATCTCCGAGACAGAGATAGACGATATCCGGTGCCTGAATGTTTACAGCTGCAGGTACAACTGTGATGGTCACTGATGCTGAATCTTTACAAATCTTTGACTGGCTCTCAGCAACTACAGTGTATGTCGTTGTAACAATCGGCGAAGCGACTGGACCGGCAATTGATCCGTCATCAAGAGTTTCATCAGGTGTCCACTCATACGTGGTGGATGGGAAGAATATTTCCGGAGCAAGCTGGATTGTATTCCCCTCACACAAACTTTGATCTGGAATCAAATTCGGAAATTGGAATGGATCAACCACAAAGACCATTGTATCTCGAGCTACACAACCCGTCAATTCTGCTGTGACAATGTAAGATTGACTGAAATTCGGGAAAGCTTCTGTGACCAATCCCTTTGGATTTGACAAACCGTTTATAGGCGTCCAGTTTATTGTTCCCTGACCATTTAGATTACTGGTCGCAGTAAGAATGACAGATTCTCCCTGGCAAATACTATCCGGGGTTGCGTTTTGTATCTCTATCTGAGGGTTAACCTCAAACAGATAAATAGAATCGACATCAGTACAAACACCTAATGTACCGGTTACAGTCACCCACATACTATTTGGTGGTGTAGCAAGTGTTGATCCCTGTGTAGGGTCATTGAAAATACTTACTGGCTC
>JAHEAU010000071.1 GCA_024642625.1 Lewinellaceae bacterium | reverse complement strand
GGGAGAAGTCGAGGATTCGAGGAGAGAGTCAAATCAGGCTGAACCCTTGACGTTCAAAACAATAGTCCCGGGTGCTCGACCGAAGATGGAGGTAAACCCGGGATATCCAGTAACAACCCATATCAACCCTGACGGGGTTGAAGATTTGCCCAACCAGGACATTAACAGATCCAGCTTTTAGGCAATGTTTAAGAGGAAAGGCTTTTGGAAGGCTAGAGTTTGAAGGGGATGAGAATGTTTATGCGTTTATGCGTTTATTCGTTTATGGGCACTTCTATTAACCTCCGATAAAAGCCAAAGCTCAATAAAACCGAGCGAGACCCGACTGCGCCAAGGCTACAGCTAGCGGCAGGCTAGCCGATTTAGATCGTATGGCACCATCGCCTCGAGCACTCGGGGCGAGGGCGCAATTAACCTGGCTATCCAGCTGAATGTCGGGAAGTGATTGAGAACTGATAAGATCTCTTACAGTGCGTTTTAAAATCCCAATTTTTCCATGGCAATACCTGTAGCCCGCGTGGAGATTTGGGTCAAATCGTCCGACTCTTCCTTGACATCCATTAACGCTTGACGGATGGTGGTTGATACGTCCTCAAAAATACCGTGATCAGTCACTTGCACATCCGGCTGCATGAGATAGGCAAATACCCTTGCCATACCACAATTGGCGATAAAGTCAGGAATCAAACTGATTCGGTTGTCTACCTCCAATGCGGTTGGACCGAAAAATACACCGTCATCGGTGAATGGAACATTTGCTCCACAACTGGCAACTTCCAGTCCGCGATCCATCAGCCCACGAATCTGTTCGGGTGAAACAATCTTGCTAGCTGCTCCTGGCATGAATATTTCTGCCGGCATATCCCAAACCTTGTCTTTTCCTTCATCAAATGGGATGGCAAGAGGATGATCGAGTTTATTTCCATTTCTGCTGAGAAAAATATCTTCTACCTGATGGTAATCGAGACCATTTGGGGCAAGGACAACTCCTCCCAGATCGATGATCCCGGTTATTAATGCACCATGTGCTGACAAATAGTACCCTGCGGCGGCGGCAACATTTCCCCAACCTTGGATGATGACACGCTTGCCTTTCAGCGTCTCATGTCGAAACAGATCGTAATAATGCCGAATGGATTCACTGACACCATAACCAGTTATCAGATCTGCAACGGCATGTTTATGCCGACCAGGAGGCGCATATGCAGGATCTTCTACAAGTTTGGCACATCCATATCGCAGTTGTCCGATGATCTGGATGCGATCGCCCTTTGCACTTTGAAAATGCCCATTCACGACACCTTCTTGCGGATGCCAAAGGCCGAGGTCTTCAGTAATCGGAATGACATCCTTCATCTCATCTATATTGAGATCGCCACCTGTTCCGTAATAGTTCTTCAACAACGGAAAAACAGCTTTGTACCATCGACGCAAGACTCCGTCACGACGTGGATCGGTTGGATTGAAGTCGATGCCTGACTTGGCACCTCCAATAGCCGGGCCACTGACAGAGAATTTGATCTCCATCACTTTCGCGAGAGATACCACCTCGTCCCTTGTCAATCCCTGCCGCATTCGTGTGCCGCCACCAGCAGCACCACCTCGCAGACTATTGATCACGACCCAGCCCCGGGCCTCCGTTTCACTGTCATGCCATTCAAATACAATCTCGGGGGCATTTGATTTGTAGGTCTCCAAGCGTTGATCCATATCTTCTGAATTTTCGTGGGGCAAAGGTAGTTCTTTGCTGTGGGTAGGTATAAGTCCAACTCACCTTTTTCAAAATCTGACAAGGAACCTTTCCTCCCACCTCCTGCAATGGATTCCCTACCTTTGACCCATGCTCGCACATTGGCTCAAACCCCACGAACAGCCCCAAAAGAAACGTTGGCCAGCTCATCAGATCGGCCACCGGATTCAGCCATTTTTCCCAAACATGGATGAGATTCCCCGGAATGCCGTGACCCTCCTGGGATACAATGAGAAAGCTGCTGACACTATCCGCAAAGAGCTTTATTCCATGGGCTGGAATTTTGGTACAACACCTTTAATTGACCTGGGCAACCTCCGCAAGGCAGAACCGTCCTTTGCTATCCAGGTCCTCAAGGAATTGATCGATGGCCAAAAGGTGGTCATACTGATTGGTAGTGACCACGACCTCGCAGTTTATCAATACCAGGCATATGGAGAAAAATTAAAGGGCGTAAGTGCTTGTCTCATCCATGACCGACCAGAGTATGAAGTATCTCCAGGTAAAAAACAACTTCCACTCCTCAACAGAATATTAAAACCTGGCGAACACCATCTCTTTCACCTGAGTTTGTTGGGTTTTCAAAGACACTTTGCAGATCCTGCAGTTATCAGATATCTCATTGATGAAGAACATTTTGAATTACACGGATTGGGTAAAATCAAGGAGGACACCGAAATAATGGAGCCTATTCTTCGGGATGCGGATATGGTCAATATCAATCTCTCTTCTCTTTCTGCGGCTTGTGCACCTGCTGCTACTCATTCGGGGCCCAATGGTATTGACGGAATGGAGATCTGCCAAATCATCCGGTACGCCGGATTGAGTGAAAAACTGAGTTCACTGAGCCTGGGTGATTGGGCGCCCAGCAGGGATCGTCAACATGTGACTGCCCGAATGGCTGCACAGATCCTCTGGTATTTTCTGGAAGGTATCTCCCAGCGACAGGGTGACTACCCTATCTCCATGGACGGGTTGATTGAATTCCATGTCCAACATGATCATTTCAATGATCAACTGGTTTTCTGGAAGAGCTCTCGAACAGGACGATGGTGGTTGCAGGTGCCAGTGCGTGAAGAAGCTGGTCATGAACGGCATCGGTTAGTGCCATGTTCGTATAATGACTATCAGGAAGCCTGCCGAAATGAACTACCTGATCGGATTATGCAGGCCCAGTTCCGTTATCGTTGATCCATCCTTCAACACCTTTCTCAAGAGTCATTCCGCGAGACCCCTTGACCAGGATAGTCATATTCGAAGGGTTGCGTTGGTCCAACCAGAAAGCAAGATCCTGAGCAGAGGTTAAAACCGGCCAATGATCGGGATGATTGGTCTCTCCAAATGACGCCCCGACCAATACTGGCTCTACCGTCTCCATAGTTATCAGCAGATCAATGATGGCCTGGTGTTCTTTTTGTGAATCAGCCCCCAACTCGTACATATCTCCGAGAATAGCTATCCGTTCTTGCCCTTCATTTCGGCTCAGACTCCGCAACGCCATGACCATACTTGAGGGATTGGCATTGTACGCATCCATAATCCAGGTGTTGGTCCTGCTGAAAATCAATTGGGAGCGATTATTATCTGGAATGTATCCTGCTACAGCCGAACAAATTAGCGAATCCGGAACCCCCAGATACCGACCAATGGTGATTGCTGCTATAATATTTTTGAAGTTGTGTAGACCATATAACCAGGAACGAACACCGACGATCCGATTTGGTCCTGATCGGTAATGAAGTTGAATTTGAGGATCTTCCCGATCAAGTACATAATGCATGTCAGCTTTTAAAGCTTCTGCTGAATACACGACAACCGACTGATAATTTCCAACCAGATCTGCCAAATGAACTTCATCTCGATTGAAAAAAATCAATCCGTCATGCGCCTTGATGTAGCGATATAATTCGCTCTTCCCAATTTTAACACCCTCTTCCCCACCAAAACCATCCAGATGTGCTTTTCCGATATTGGTAATCAACCCGTACTGTGGCTCGGCCAGCGCACAGAGATCTGCGATTTCACCTTGTGCATTTGCCCCCATTTCGACAATGACCAGTTCTGTACCTTCGGGAATACCTAGCAAGGTAAGAGGCACACCGATGTGGTTATTATAATTCCCTGGTGTAGCGTAGACTCTGAATGTTGTTGCCAAAACCCTTGCAATGAGTTCCTTCGTTGTAGTTTTTCCATTGGACCCTGTCAATGCCAATACTGGGATCCCAAGATATCGACGATGCCTCTGGGCTAGCATTTGTAAAGCTTGCAAGCAGTCATCTACCAGAATATATCGATCGTCAAGTACCCATTTTTGATGACTGACAACTGCATATGCCGCTCCATTAGCCAAGGCATCAGCAGCAAATTGGTTACCATCAGTGGATCCCTGCAAAGAAAAAAAGATTGATCCGGGTTGGCAACTTCGGCTGTCAATGCTAACATAATGGCATTCAAGAAATCGTTCGTGGAGGAGCTGTATTTCCATGACACAAAATAAAAAACTCCCGATCCTTGCGAAGCGGGAGTTTTCTTTTATGGTTAGCAATCCAATTTATTTATAACGGCGCTTAACCTTGTTCTTTTTGACTTTAAATTTATTTCCTGCACTGTCTTCATTGCCTTCAGGTCCACCTGTACGAGTCATCGCACAACGGAAACCAAGGCTACGATCAGCTTTATCTTCGTCTTTGAAGCGACGCGCACCAGGAGAGAGATAGTAAGCACGATCAGACCATGATCCGCCTTTGATCACACGTGCTTTGTCGCTGACCAATGTTGACTTACCAAATTCATAGGTGGCGGCAGATTCTTTGTCACCATCCATATAGTTGAGAACATCGCCGCGCTTGTAGTTTTCGCGTGTGGCTACCTCATCATCTTCAACCATACGGTATTGCAGACGACCCAAAGAATCCTTCTCTACAGGCACATTATTCTCATCCTTCACCTTGGTCATAAACTTGTTACCGCGGAAGGGGTTCAAGTCATGATTATCAACATCGCGAAGCGATTCTGGAGTCAAAGCACGATAGACGTCCATCGTCCATTCAGAAACGTTGCCAGCCATATTATACAGACCGAAATCGTTTGGCATAAATGAACGCACATCAGCTGGGATGTGGGCTTGGTCATTCAGCTTTCCAGACATACCCATATAGTCACCACTGCCGCGTTTGAAGTTGGCCAGCATTTCTCCCTGATACTTGTTGCGTTTCTGGAAACGAACAGTATTTTCGTTCCAAGGGTATAGTCGACGATCTGTGATCAATTCTTCGTTTTCGGTTGCCTGATTGCCGATTAATGCCAAAGCTGCATATTCCCATTCTGCTTCGGTTGGAAGACGGTAAGCAGGTAGCATGATACCATCTTCAAAGCGAACTTTTCGCTCTCCTCCTGTGCGGACATCTTCCAGGTTCTTCCGTACGGATCCTTCATATTGACCAGCCAGATAAGCTTCCGTATTGAAGTTGTCTTCGTCCCGTTGTTCAGGATTCGGATTCAGAATACCGCGTTCGATAAGAATCATTTCATTCACACGGTCAGTGCGCCACTGACAATAGTTATTGGCTTGAATCCAATTCACACCAACAACAGGGTAGTTATCATAAGCCGGGTGACGGAAATAGGTTTCAACGAATGGCTCGTTGAATGAAAGTTCGTCACGCCATACCAGTGTATCGGGTAAAGCATTGCTATACACTTCTGGGTAAGACTCTCCAAATGTGTTTGTCAACCAGAACAAATATTCGCGATAGTCAATATTGGATACTTCTGTTTCGTCCATGTAAAAGGAAGAGACAGTTACCCGTCGAGGGATGGCATTCCATTCCATTGCGACATCCTGTTCGGTCATGCCCATGGCAAATGTTCCACCCTGTACAAGAACGAGGTTAGGACCAGTAGCCTGACCTTCATAGTCGAGCTTTTCGAATCCGCCCCATTTGGCGTCATTGTATTTCCAACCAGTAGAGGAAGAGCGTTCGCCCTTACTGCAACTGCCGAAGAGAAGACCGCTTACGGCCACTGTGAAGAGAATGCTTTTCCAAGAGTTCATCGTGATCATCCGATTTTTCTAAAAATTGAGGAACAAATATAATCCTTTTAGCGAAAGCACATAGGCCTATCGAAACATCTTTAAGCAGTCACTGTATCGACCCCTCCGCCGATTGGCTTCAGCCTGGGTAGAGTTGTCAAAGTTAAGGATGAGAGAAATCTCATGGGCTCCACCAAATCCAGATGCTCCGGAAATGGTCAAATCATATGAATACCCCACCTTCAAAATCCCTTGCTGTACTCCGACCAATCCGATGACAGCATCCGGATTTCCTCCAGCATGACGATACCAAGCTCCGGCAAAAACCAAGCCTAATTGGCCATACAAGCCGGCGTTGACTTGAGAAAAACCACCCTGTCTGGTATACAGGACATTCGGAGATAGGAACGTCGACCCTTCCCAGTTATTGTCAATGTTAAATTGTGCACCGCCCATAAACGACAATCGCATGGGTAATCCAAAATACAGATTGTCATTGATTTGCAAGAAGCCTTCGTCTGGAGTCGTCAAATGATTCATACTAAATCCAGCATAAAACATGCGGCTATACACTAGCAAACCGGCGCCGATATCCAGATTCCCTTTGACCAAATCTTCAGGTCGCCCCTCACCGGAAGGATTTGGATTGCCGGAGGGATCTGTAGGGCCCGTCACCGGATCCAATTGATCATAAAAAACCAGCCGGTCCCAGTCAAGAGATCGCTGCAGATAACTTCCTTCCAGACCAATCTTGGCAAAAACACCATCTGCAAATTCGAGCCGGTAACTATATAGTCCACTCACGGATACCGTCTTATATATACCATCGCCAGCGACATCTCCCATTGCCATAATCCCAAATCCACTATTGAGCAGAGGTACAAACTGGTCATACGTTACCATATAGGTCGCATATGCATTGGGTAGACTGGGCCATTGATTGCGGTAATGTAAACCGATTCTCGGTAGATTGGTATTCCCCGCAAACGCTGGGTTGGTCTGGAGAGGTGCAGAATAATATTGAGAGAAAACCGGATCCTGTGCTTTGACGTTATACACGCAGAACAGGAGTAGTGTACTCGCAACAATAAAATTTAGAACAGAGGTCCGTTGGCGTTCAACCATATTGTACATTTAAGATTCCCGTTAGCTAACAATACAACTATTCCAGTAACGTTTCTGTAACAGTAAACACTATATACATGGCCGTTTTTAACCTGAAAAACATAGGATTAGACATTTTTGGAGCTCTCCTCATCCTTGTCTGGTCACTACCTGTCGTCGCACAGGATGTTTCATCAGAATGGCAAAATACACAATTCGGAAACACTGCGCCACCCTTCAACTCAGATTTAAACGATCATCCGTCTGAAGGGAACATCCAGCAATTCCGTTTTCCAGGTCCAGGACCATCTACTACTCTGCGCGGCGGCACTGAAGAATCCGTACTGACTGGTGGCGACATCTTCAAACTGGCAGTGACCCAGGAAGGTATCTATCGGCTCACTTATGACTATTTAAAAAATACACTCAAACTTCCAATTGACCAGATCGATCCTCATGATCTACATATTTATGGGAATGGAGGTGGTATGTTACCTCGTTCCAATTCGATTGCTCGCCCCGATGATCTGATCGAAAATGCGATTTACATTTCGGGCGAAGAGGATGGCGTCTTTCAACAAGGCGACTACATCCTCTTCTACGCCTCGGGCCCACAACAGAAGACATATGATCCTTCGACTGGCCGACTGACCCGGACCACTCATTTATATGATACAAAAAGTTATTACTTCCTCAAAGTTGATGCATTTGATGGCTTGCGAATCAACTCACGAGACAACCAATCATCAGGCGGCTATACAACATCCTCTTATGATGATGTTCAACGTATGGAAGATGAGTCTTACAACCTCCTGGATGGAGCATCTGGCACTCAAGGGTCAGGTATACGGTGGTTTGGAGATCGACTTTCTTCCGCTCTGCCTTCAATCAATTATAGTAACAGATTTGATTTGACCAATCTTGTACCTGGCGAACCCGTTCGCATATCCGGAACATTTGCTTCTCGCAGCGATGCCTCAAATACATTTTCAGTCAAATTGGGCAACACAACGTTCAAGTCTGGCTCAATGGTGAAAACAAATCTTGGAGATGTCGAAGCCGACTATGCCACTTTGGGAAGTATTCAGGATGTCTATCAGCCAAGTGGAGATCAATTCTCAATCCAGGTTTCATATAGTTCTACTGGATCCGGAGCTGCCGGATGGGTAGATTATCTCGAACTCCAGATGCGCCGCCAATTGGTATTGGGAAGTAAACCACTTCGATTCACAGACTTGCAAACCATAGATGAGAGCAAGGTGACTTATTCCCTGGGGCAGGCCGATGCCCAGACGTTGATCTGGGATATTTCAAATCCTTTGGCTCCTGTCAAACAAACCTATCAACTGTCAGGCAACCTGGGGACATTCAGTCATGATCCAACAGGACTGCATACGTTTATGGCCTTTCGGACGAATGGCACCTTTCTTACGCCAGAGTCCCTGGGTAAAGTTTCGAATCAAAACTTGCATGGCACATTGGAAGCCAATCTTCTCATCGTCTATCATCCGGACTTTGCCCAGGCCGCCAATAAATTGGCACAGCACCGGCAATCCTTTTCCGGCATGACAGTCGCCATGGCCTCTGTAGATCAAGTCTACAATGAATTTTCTTCGGGATCAAAGGATCCATATGCAATCCGTGATCTGGCCAGGATGATCTGGAAGAGGGATAGCACATTTCAGTATTTGTTACTGCTAGGTGATGCATCTTTTGATACCCGTAACATCAAGAACCTGAGCAATTCAGGTGATTTTGTTCCGGTCTTTGAAACAAATGAATCACTTGACCCTGTCAGAGCCTACCCCACTGATGATCTTTATGGCACTCTTGAAGATAATGAAGGTGGATCTGCAACTGGAAACACAATTGATATCGCCATAGGTCGACTTCCAGTAGAGACCCCCGAAGAAGCCAACAGCGTTGTTGAAAAAATAATTACTTACGATAAGGATCCTGCTTTTTATGGCGATTGGCGTTTGCGTTTTGTCAATATCGCTGACGACGAAGACAATAACTATCACATCAATGATGCTGATGAGTTGGCTGAATTAGTTCGCGGATGGCGTCCGGAACTCAATCAGGACAAAATCTACCTCGATGCGTTTAAACAGATCTCAACACCAGGTGGCGAACGTTATCCCGATGCCAATAAAGCATTGAATAACAATATGTTCAAGGGTGCCCTTATCGTCAATTACCTGGGCCACGGTGGCACCTCTGGTTGGACCCAGGAAAGGGTACTCCATCTAACAGACATCCAAAGCTGGACAAACCAGACCAGACTTCCGCTTTTTATCACTGCAACATGCACCTTCGCAGGATTTGACAATCCCGGCGTAAAAAGTGCCGGTGAACTAGTCCTGCTCAATCCGAAAGGAGGAAGTATTGCACTTTTCAGTACTGTTCGTCCGGTATATGCCGGGTTGAACAAAGACCTTGCAGAAAATGCCTTGAAGGAGCTGTTCAACGATGGTGAACCCTATGAAAAAAGCATGGGAGAGGCTCTTAGGCGGGCAAAAAACAAACGTGGCAATGGTGAAAATGACCGCAAATTCTTAATGTTGGGCGATCCATCACAGCATTTGGCTTATCCAAGACTACGCGTGGTCACGACGAGTATGAATGGAAAGATTGTCCCCAACATGTCCTCAGGGCCAATTGATACATTGATGGCTTTGCAGACCGTAACAATTGAAGGGCAGATCGAAAATCTGAACGGTGACCTGGTGGACAATTTTAACGGTACCATCTATCCAACCTTATTTGACAAGGCCATCACAGCCAAGACACTGGCCAATGATCCGAAGAGTTACGTCAAATCATTTCGTCTTCAAAAAAACATCCTTTTTGAGGGTGCAGCAACTGTAGCAAATGGGAAGTTTACAGTGACTATGACCCTGCCCAAGGATATTATCTTCGAATTTGGGCAAGGTAAATTATCCTATTACGCTTTTGATGGAGTTGACAGAGATGCCACGGGCAATTTTGAAGACTTTGTCATCTTCGGTGTAGATGACATGGCACCAGAAGACAACCTGCCGCCTGTTGTCAATGTATTTATGAATAGTGCGGATTGGTCCTTTGGCGGCTTGACAAGTGATCGACCCATCCTGTATGCAGAGTTATATGATGATTCTGGGTTCAATATTTCTGGCAATAGCATCGGTCACGATCCTATCGGTGTATTGAATGAGGATACAAAGAAGACGTACGCACTCAATGACTTCTTTGAGCCCGTCAAAGATGATTTTCGGCGGGGTATTATTCGATATCCTCTGGAGAAGTTGGAACCAGGTCGCTATTCCATCCGTGTGAGGGCCTGGGATATTCACAATAATCCAGGAGAGGGGTACACCGAGTTTGTGGTTGGCAACCTGGAAGATGGCGCCTTGGCACATGTTTTGAATTATCCTAATCCGTTCGGTACCTGGACCAACTTCCAGTTTGAACACAATTTGGCTGGCCAATCCCTTCGAGTGGATATCCAGATCTTTGATATGGCGGGCAGAGCTGTAAAAACTATTAGTGAGGAGCTCAATGGCCAGAGCAACCGGATCAGTACGATGGGATGGGACGGAAAGAATGATTGGGGTGGCGACCTGCCAAATGGTCTCTACCTTTACAAGATCCGGATTACGGCCCTGGATGGCCTTCGTGTCGGCCAGGATGCAGAATCCAGCGTAGAGAAATTGGTTTTGTTAAAATAAACACAGAAAAAAGCAGTTATCTATCCGGTTCCCCCAGGCCGCTAGGCCAGAATCGTTAATTTTGCGCTTTAATTTTCAAACAGGATGAAGAAACTCGTAGTACTTGTAGTGGCCCTTGGCCTGCTCAGCCCGGCAATAGCCCAGGATCGGAAGATTTGCATTGGTCAGACGATTGGTGGTGATTGTATAAATACCATTTTTACGGCCGTTCCTTTCTTACGAATCAATCCAGATGCCCGTTCCGGAGGTATGGGTGATGTCGGTATTGGCCTTTCTCCAGATGCCAATTCTTTGCATTTTAATGCGTCAAAATTGGCTTTTACCGAGCAGAATTTGAGTATTGCTGCAAATTATACTCCCTGGCTTCGCAATCTCGGCCTGAATGATGTCTACCTGGCCTATCTGACAGGACACAAAAAACTTGATGAGTTTCAAACCATTGGCCTTGGCCTTCGCTATTTCTCCTTAGGAAGTATCCAGTACACTGGACTTCAGGGTGAGGCGCGAGGAACTGGTCGTCCAAATGAACTTGAGTTTGCTGCAGCATATGCACGTAAGCTCTCGGATCAATTTGCTGTGGGAATTACAGGTAAGTTCATTTACTCCAATTTGGCATCTGGTCAGGAGGTAGATGGCAATATTATTGATCCGGGGATCGCGGGAGCTGCAGACATTTCAGCTACATATATCAAAAAATTGAAATTCAACGAACGTCCCTCGAACATCCGAATTGGACTCGTCGTTTCAAATGTCGGATCGAAGATCACATATACGAATTCCCAAAAGCGGGATTTCCTGCCGGCCAACCTTGGGCTGGGTGCCGCCTGGGATATGCAGCTGGATGATCACAACTCATTGACTGTTGCAGTTGATATCAACAAACTCCTTGTTCCGACTCCTGACACTCTTGATCTGGATCAGGACAATCGTCCTGATTATCGCGACAAGAGTCCGATCGAAGGTCTTTTCAGCAGTTTTGGTGATGCCCCGGGTGGATTCAATGAAGAAATGCGGGAACTTTACTATTCACTTGGAATTGAATATTGGTATGATAAGCAGTTTGCTCTTCGGGCTGGTTACTTCTTCGAAGATATCACAAAAGGTGGCCGCCGCTATTTCACCCTGGGTCTTGGCGTGAAGTACAATATATTCGGCATCAACATCTCCTATCTCGTCCCCACGACCAGCCAACGAAATCCATTGGACAATACGTTGCGCTTTAGCATGCTATTCGACTTTGGGGTATTTGGTGCTGAATAACCAAAAATCGCACAAAATAAAAAGGGCCGACAGAAGTACTGTCGGCCCTTTTTTTTATAAAAATGTCGCCGGCCGATAAGCCGGATTCTGTTTCCGCCAACTGGCGGAACCCTGTCATTTATCTGCTCCCGGCATCGCTGCAAGGATGTAGCTGCCTACCCCTCCGGGTTTCACCGAAGTGAATCAGACCGAGCCGGTCTGTCCGAAGACCCGGATGTACATGGCATTTCAACCCACAAGGTTTATCTCATCCCCGGATTACTCCAGGAATGCGTGCGCTCTTACCACACGATTTCACCCTTACCTCTCGTCCGTAGACGAGTTTGGCGGTATATTTCTGTGACCCGATCTGTACCTCACCGCCTTCGCGATAAAGCCCCAGCCGTTAGCTGGTGTGGTGCTCTGCGTTGTCCAGACTTTCCTCTCCGAACCTATCATTCGGAGCGACAAGGTGGCCGGCGACAGATCAAAGATACACGCTTCCACACCTGCAGCTATCATTGATTCGTGTGATATCGATACCCCCTCTGTCGCGTCCTTCTGACGTCCAGTCCAGTTCATTTGTCAGAGTTCCGCTTATTTTGGGGGCAAATTGAGTGTAAATGCAGCCACTTTTTACAAATGATGCGGTCGTTTTAGGATTGTTGACAACCGTACTGGCTTTGATCATGTGGACGTCGAGAAGCGATCTGCCGTTTTGGAAACGATTCTACACGTACATCCCGGCACTGTTGCTTTGTTATTTCATACCAGCTCTACTCAATTGGCCATTGGGATGGGTTTCAGGGGAAGAGTCACAACTTTATTTTGTCGCATCACGATATCTGTTACCCGCATCCCTCATCCTGCTTTGTTTAAGTATCGATTTTAAGGCCATTCTCAATCTCGGGCCGAAGGCATTGATCATGTTCCTGACGGGTACCCTGGGTGTCATCCTGGGTGGACCAGTGGCATTACTGGTTGTCACAAATTTCTTTCCTGAATTGCTCAACGTCCCTCCTCAGGAATTATGGCGTGGTCTCAGCACTGTGGCGGGAAGTTGGATCGGAGGTGGGGCCAATCAAACAGCGATGAAAGAGGTCTTTGAGGTGGGTGACAATCTTTTCGGCAGTATGCTTGTTGTCGATATTATTGTCGCCAATATCTGGATGGGATTCCTGCTCTATGGAACCAACATCAATAAAAAAATCGACAAATGGCTCAGAGCTGATTCATCAGCGATTGAAGACCTAAAAAAACGCGTTGAAGATTATCGTTCAAGTATTGCCGAAATGCCCACCACCTATAGTCTCTTTTTAATTGCGGCTGTAGGATTTGGTGGCACAGGACTGGCTCATTTAGGAGCTGATCTGATCACTCCTGCCATGAAAGTGCACGAAACAGGTTTGAAATCGATCGGTATGCATTCCCTGATGTCGGACTTTTTCTGGTTGGTCGTCATTGCGACAACATTTGGTCTGGTTCTCTCCTTTACAAAAGCCCGAAAGCTGGAAGGAGTCGGTGCCAGCCAGTGGGGCTCCCTGTTTATTTATGTGTTGGTCGCGACAATCGGAATGAAGATGAATCTACGTGAAGTTTTCGGTCATCTGGGTTTGTTTGCAATTGGTCTGATCTGGATGTTGATCCATGCAGGCATTATGATCCTTGTGGCCAAATGGATCAAGGCACCGTTCTTCTTTTTGGCTGTCGGCAGTCAGGCAAATATTGGTGGTGCTGCTTCGGCCCCGGTGGTCGCTTCGGCGTTTAGTCCAAGTCTGGCCCCAGTCGGCGTGCTGCTGGCAGTATTGGGATATGCTTTGGGTACATATGGTGCGCTGATTTGTGCCTGGCTCATGCAAGCAGTGGTCTGATCAAGTAGATCTGATAAAATGCATCAACTGAAGATTCTTGCTGTGTCCAATGGATTTGGTAACTTCCGACCCTATCTATGGTTTCAGAATAGATAACACCCATCTCTTACCCCAAGAAAAACAATCAACATGCGCGTTAAGACTTTATTTCGAATTTCTGTACTCATTGCCTTTTTAGGTGCCTTTGGATTGTCCTCCTTGTATGCCCAAAACAGACCACCGAAGATGACCCCGAAAGGCAATGAACTGTACTCTGATCCGGATATTAAAAATACTCCGTATTGTGACCAGATCATGCCGCGACTAACCAAGGATCTCCAAGCTAAGGCGAACTCAACGTGTGAGACACAAGAGACCTGTGTCCTTTGCCTGGAGCGAGAGACTCGTCATCCAATGTATGCGACAATATTCTTGCAACCAAACCCAGCGGAATGCGCTTCAGCAGCCGTCCAAACGGAAGCCGTTTACGAAACTGATCGCAGACCATTACCTGGTGGCGGTCGACCAGATGCTCCATTTCAGGCCGAGCTTATTCAGTCTACATGCGTGAATGGCGGAAACACCCTGGACGTCTATGTACTGGGTAACGGAATCAATCGGGAATACAAAAAGGATTCATTTACCTATTTGTGGACTGTAGATGGCAACAAAGCTGGACATTCCGGTCGAATTGATTGTGCCTGTGGTAACATAGCTGAGGTTCGCATTACCAAAGCAGCTACAGGGGAGTCAATCACCAAACGCACCAAACTTCGTCCTTGTACGACCAATGAATAAGGACCGATCTGGTTCACGATCTAAAGGGCTTGTCGGTGACAAGCCCTTTATTATTATTCATTGTATCCTGAAA
>JAHEAU010000302.1 GCA_024642625.1 Lewinellaceae bacterium | reverse complement strand
CAAAAACGTTGATGATATCTTCTTGCTCGACAAAGGCCATCTCGCAGTCGATCTGGCTGAACTCCGGCTGGCGATCGGCCCGCAGATCTTCATCGCGGAAGCACTTTACGATCTGGAAGTAGCGGTCCATGCCGGCTACCATCAGGATCTGCTTGAAGGTCTGGGGCGACTGGGGCAAGGCATAAAACTCACCGGGATTCATCCGGCTGGGCACCACAAAGTCGCGGGCCCCTTCGGGAGTGCTTTTGATGAGGAAGGGTGTCTCGATCTCGACAAAATCCTGTGTATCGAGGTATTTGCGGGTTTCGATGGTGACCTTCCCACGAAAGCGCAGGTTGCGTTGCAGGGGCTCCCGGCGGATATCCAGGTAGCGGTATTTCATACGCAGGTCATCGCCGCCGTCGGTATCTGTTTCAATCGTGAATGGGGGTGTTTTTGAGACATTGAGGACTTTCAGTTCAGACACTTCGATCTCAATCTCACCGGTCGGGCGATTGGGGTTTTTATTGCTCCGCTCCTGGACGGTACCCGTGACCTGAATGACGAACTCCCGTCCCAGTTTGCGGGCCTGCTCGCAGAGTGCGGCATTGGTATCCATGTTAAACACCAGCTGGGTGATGCCATAGCGGTCTCGCAGGTCGACAAAGGTGAGGCCACCCAGGTCGCGGCTGATCTGCACCCATCCACTGAGGGTGACGGTGCTGTTGAGGTCGGTCAGGCGCAGGGCGCCACAGTCATGCGTTCTATACATCGATTGGTGTTTTGGGGTCCCCTTGTGGAGTCCGGCCGCAAAAATACGGGGTTTGGCGGGGAAATAAAGGGGGCAATACACCCGCTCTCGATTAGAGCTTACCAACTACTATTAGATCTACCATCCAAATGCTAAAACTCAGAGTCACTAAAATGTACCAATCAACATCAGAATAAACTATCTTTCAGAACATTAGGTCAGTACATCCACAAAATGACACTATTCTTACAAGACATTGAAATCAGGGAAGCTGCTTTCAAGTGGCTAGATGAACAATGTTTCATTCATGATAATGTAGTATCTAGATCAATCATCACTAATGGCTTCTATTTCAAAGGCGAACGAATCACATTGGCAGGCCCCCAAGGAATATGGAAACCAAAATCCATGGTTCTACCTATATCCATTACTTCTGTTTTAAACAGCCATTATAAAGACAGTATGGAACCCTTGGGTCTGTTACACTATAAATTTAGAGGAGAAAATCCCTTTCATCCAGACAATTCTGGTTTAAGAGAAATAATGAGACTTAGACTACCACTGGTCTTTATTCAAAATCTGGAAAAGGGTAAATACTTTCCAATGTATCCTGCTTATATCCAGAGTGAGGATCGAATTAACCTTGCATTTCTAATAACCATCGACAATCAAACACCGAATTATACATCAATTACAGAAGACTCCGAAGTGGAATATGGTCGAAGAACTTATATCACAACGACTACACTTATACGAGCCCATCAACAACAATTTAGAATTGATGTACTTAGAGCCTATCATAACCAATGCTCGCTTTGCAATTTAAAACACCCTGAACTTCTCGATGCAGCCCATATCATTCCGGATAAAGAAGAAATGGGTCATCCGGTCATCAACAACGGAATTGCACTATGTAAAATTCATCATGCCGCATTTGACCGAAACATATTGGGTATTGATCCAGACTACACGGTGCACGTCCGGCAAGATATTCTTCAAGAGATCGATGGCCCCATGCTCAAGTATGGTATACAATCTTTACAAGGCCAACAAATTTTCCTCCCCAAAAAGAAAATTGAACATCCTGATCAGGAACGATTGGAGATTCGATATGGGCAGTTTTTGGAGGCCGGGTAACAGTTTGCAGCTACTCAAAAGTATCGATTTGGAAGCAATGCCTTGTCAACCATGCTAAATATGGTTAATACACAAAACTCGTCTTAGCACCTGAACCGCCACTTTGGGGACCATATCAAAAAATACGCAAATACTAAACATATAAAAACTTAACAATTTGACTTCGAATTCTTCAAGAAGGCGGCAATATAGCGATTGATGACAGGAAAAGGCATGCTGGAAAAAAACTGTTACTCCTTCAATCAAAAACTTCCTAAAAGAGGCCTTAGAAAAATCAATTATACTCCAGTAAAAAAGAAGATCAGCAAAAATATTTATGAATTTCCCAAAGACAGATATAATTGAAGCCACACATTGTTGTGCTGCGGTCCAAATATTAAGTCGCACACTTTTTTACTAGTAGCCTGTAAGGTGATTCCATTAAATTATTGATTGCCACTAAATGCTGCTTTTCCCTGTCTGCCATAGCTATGTTGAACAGTAACACCATTTGAAATTTTCTATAAAATTCGCTATTCTTATTTTTGGTCCAATCGACATATGGAAAAGTCTGAATGATTTCAGGCTCCAGTATTTGATTTACATAGTCAAATTCTTGTATAGCGCCAAATTCAATAGAAGTGTTGATCAGCTCAAAATATCGTCCAATTAATTCGTTTCTATTTTGCTTCAATTGACCCTGTCTATTTTCCAATACAGCATAATATTGAATTAAACTATTTTTCAACGTAATGTCATTAAGCAACTTCAAATTCCCAGTAGAAATCAAATCTTTGAATGTGACATTACGAGGTATATAGGTGTCATTTCGTATGGCCAGCAAAGTTTTATTTATAAGATAATGTTTATCCTGCTTTCCTGAATCCAAATCCAATAATATCTCTTTACTTACAGCGATTCTTTTATTTCCTTCTTCTAATAATTCAACAATAAACTCTTTATCCAATTCAAAATCTTCTAATATTCGACAATAATAGAGATGTTCCGTTTCTGCATTCTTCCTCTGGTCATTCCAATTATCAATTGACAATGCTATTAATATGCCAATGACTACAAGAAATATTTCGCCAATAGCATACTTTATATACTTTCCTAATTTATTTTTCGCCATAAAATCGTACCGGATTTTTCCAAATAGTCTAATCATCGGTTAGTGATTGGTTTTTATGAAAAATAACGAACTTTCATAGGCCCCTTCTCTTAGGATATTCATATTGGGGAAGTTACCCTACTACCTCATAGTCACTAGTAGATAAATCACATTCACATATTTACCCCCCAATACCTTTTTGTTTTCATTGACCCATGTCAATCATGGCTTGCTAAATGCTTTCTCCCCAACAATCTATCACCTTTTCCTGAATATGCATGCCTAACTCCCTAACTAGTAGAAAGGCGACAGTCCTAAGTACTAGCATCTGGGGTTATCTATAGTAGGCTGAACTTTTCTTTTAAAGACAGTATATGGATACTTGCCCGCCGGGGCGAGGGAGGCAAGCTTGATTTTTACAATCCAGTTTGGAACAATTGATTCAGAACCATAGTGTGGAAACCTGCTATTCTATGCACCGGAGGTTACACCATCCTTGGAAAATCAATAAACCCTCTCCGGCGATATAAAATAGACTGCTTCAGGATGAATCATCCTGATCGTCGGCACTTCCCTATCGCAGGTAGATTCACTCCTTACTTGACGGCCAAATCAGATGGGGAATTGAGAAGTCGCTTTCAATTGAAATACAATACCCTGATACAATAAAAGCCTGACCACATGGGCCAGGCTTTTATTCATGTTATCAAAATTGATACTAGATATCAAAGACACCAACCGCCTTTTCACATCCTTCCCAATTGACCCGGACATTCGCTGCATCCGTCAGCAACTCTTCGGGAGGAAGAAGATCCGGATAGCCGGACCATCCGGCAGACGGACCATAGAAATGGCCGGACTTCGCCGTTTCATCCAGGCAACAACGGATGATTCCCGCA
>JAHEAU010000301.1 GCA_024642625.1 Lewinellaceae bacterium | reverse complement strand
ATAGGATGTTGCCCGGTTGACAAAAAAGCCGGTTCGGCAGATTTCTCCATTCAGATCACGTGGACTATCATATGCAATCAACAAATTATTCTTGTCACCCTTACTGTTAATCGAAAACCAGTTTTTACGGTTCAGCTTGTCTGCCTCCAGGAAAGCATAACCCTGAAACGTTAATTCCGGAGCGTCTGCTTCAAGGATGATTGTGCCCATAAACCGGGTCTTGGTATCGATGTAAAAGTTCAGGCTATCCGTGATGTCTCCTTCGGCGCGGGTAATCGATTTTTTCTCTGAAAATTGACCCTTTTTGACTGGATATCCTGTAATTCGTTCAAAAGCAATTTCTTGCTTGTGAGGACCGACGTTGTATTCATAAAACCCGGATCCTTCATAATGGCGCTTCCCTTTGATATCAATAATGGCGCGGTTAATTACGTGATATTGATTCGACGTATCGGCTAGTATCCGTGCATTCTTTAGTGTAGTGATCACGCCACCAGGCCTGACTTCTACAACTCCACTATCCGGATAGATCCAGGCATCTGCCGAGAAAATTTTAGGCACGCCACCTATTTTTAATAAGTTGGAACGAAGGTTATAAAATGCAGTTTTTCCTTTAAACGTCAGTGAATCCTGTACCGGATCGATACAGAGGAAATCCGCCATTTTACCCGGATCCGTTTTAAATGTAATGGTCTCTTCTTTCATGTCCCATTCAAACTCGTTCATCGAAGTTTGATATTTGTTATAGGGCATGACGGTGTTGAGTTCTTCAGAATTCGCTCTAAACTTTCCTTGCTGGATGTCAAAATCAGCGTTGCCATTGATATTTCTTGTGTCAAAAGCTAAATCATCCGCTCCTAATGCGCGGATTTTCAGATCAAGCGTATCAGCATTGACATCATGTGCTCCAAATGCAAAAAGTTTTGAGTCCATGTATCCCTTCTCCCAGTCGAATGTGCCTCTACCGCGCAACCCATCTGGCGTGAGAATCAACGTGCCTACAAGTGTATGTGTAGCATCCTCATAGAAGTCAAAAGCTTTGTCTTGGGTGGTCACATACATACTGTCCCGGTATGGGAGCCAGTTGATCAATACATTGCTGCCTTCAACTTTCGGCATGAAAATGGGACCTTGCCGATCTTCGCTAATATCGAATTGACGGGCAGAACCGATCATCTGTTTCGGTTTGAAAACCACATCCTCAGAAAACGCCTTGGCACGTAGATACTGGATAAGTCCTTTTCCGAGTAATCCTTGATTACTCAAACTAATCTCACCTGTATACAATCCGCGGTCAACATATGTCCCCCACCCTTCATCAGGGCTTTGGGTAATAAAACCGAGTGAACTGTCGGGCATGAGTATTGCCGTTTCATCAATGGTTGGAAAGATGCTGTCTGATACTAATCGGCCTCTAAATGCCAAGTCTTCACCGATAAAATGGTCCAGACTGTTAAATGTGAACCGATCCATTTGGAAATAGAAAGAATCCCTGAGATAAACGCCTTTTTGAATCTCTGGCGCATCATAATAGACATACGCGTGCTTCTTGCTTTGAAGAGCTGGGAAAATCGGTATATCTGCAATCCCGGCCTTGTTTTGTGGTGCATCCACCTGGAGGTATCCTGAAAAATCCTCAACTCTTGAGCCTATAGCCAGTGAAACTTCTTGTCCATCCTTATCGACTTTGCCTGTCGGAATATAAATGTCAAATGTTCGAATGGAATCAATGCCTATCCCGAACAAAGGGTAATCAAAAGACATGTCCTTTCCCTGGATCACTGTAGAACCGGCAAAGAGTTTTCCACTGAATGTCATGTTCCTGTTACGCCCGATACGGATCCGTTCGTTGAACGGTATGACAGCTACACGTTGAGGCCTGGAAAACTGGACATATGGAACGCCATTAACCGTAATAATAGAATCCTTGAGTGAAAAGATACCGTTGTCATCACGTGTGGTGGAGGTCACATTTAAAAAATCATAATCCTCCTTATTCCTTGAGGCCAAAACATAGTGTCTCAATTTTGGCTTGATTTCTACTTCACCTGTTTCAACATTATAAAATATAAAGCCTCTCTGGACGAGATCAAAAAGAAGGGTCTGAATATTATCAACCGTAAAATCTGGATTGATTAGGCGAGCAAGATCAGAGGCCAGGAAGGTATTTCCTCCTATCTCATCCATATAGGCCATAAAGACATTCAATGGATTGATATTGGCAACGTTCTGGATCTTTCGGAAGTCGGCTTCATCAAAGAAGTCTTCCGAGATTACAGACATTTCATCTCTACCTTTCGTAAAACCGACACTCCGTTCTCCGAGCTTGATTGTATCCTGATCCAGGTACCAGTTAATCTGATCTACAGAAAAGTCAAACCCATGCATGGACGAATAAAAGGGTGCCTTGTCACTTGCTCGATTTGCACGGCTCAATCGCATGAT
The DNA here is from genome assembly GCA_024642625.1 of Lewinellaceae bacterium. GTDB lineage: Bacteria > Bacteroidota > Bacteroidia > Chitinophagales > Saprospiraceae > JAGNXB01. The sequence continues at coordinate 1,418 of JAHEAU010000301.1, read as the reverse complement.
GTGACGATCAATTTCGTAGCGGAAGTCGACAGATTGATGATAGAAGCTATCCAATCCAAAATACAATGTGGTCTCCACCCTACTTCCAGTTACAAGTTCTTCACGTTTCAAGGTGAACACATCGGCTGTAGCTTTGAAACGTAATTGGCCATCTTGTCCTGCCAACGTAATCAGTGCTTTTTCTTCACCGGCAAATCCATAGATTGATGTCCCTTCCAGACGGAAGCCGCCTTTGAACCGAACTCCACCTCCGATATCCGGGATTTCCACCACTTTATCATATGATTCGAATTTGGGATAGGACCCTTCAACTGCAGCATTGCGGACAACAAGTTTGTCATTGAATTTACCAAGAATTTTTCGTGTGCCAAACAGCAGCGGATACGTCAGTTCAGCCTGATCTACTGTATAAATACCTTGGGTAAAGTCAATAGAATAGTCACTTAGCACACATTGAATTTCGGGTTGATCAAAGCGCTCCCAGTTAACACGCCCGCCCTGACCAATCCAGGTATTTGTCGAAGGATAATATCTCCCAGTAGTTTGGTTGATTACAATTGAATCCTCTTTTCTCGTGGCAACCAGATCGCCGGCTTCTTCAAATCCGAGAACAAGACCTATAGAATCTCGACTAAAGCTGCCTTTTTTCGGGTCAACCAACCAGGTGATTCCAGATTTAGAATAACGCAACGCATTCAGTGTGAAAAAATATTGGGAAAATTCCAGGAAGTTTTGAACCGGTTTAAATTTTCTTTTTTCAATGGCACTCAATTCTTCAGAATACACCTTCAACCATTCCTTCATCCGGGATTCTCGAATGCCGGCCTTGTACATGGCATCCAATGCCGACAAATACTCTTCAAAATAGGGACTTGGCGTCATTCCCAAGGTTTGCATCTGAACTCCATTTCCGTGAATGAAGACCATTAATTCAGGCGTAATGACACCACTTTTAGCTCGTTTTTCAAAATCTTTGAACAGATCTTTCAACTCCTTTCTGTCAGCCTGCTTGAGAAACGCTTCCAATTCACCGACAAACAGGTTTGGATCGGCAGAAAATTCAGCTACTTGTCCGAATAGTTGACCAGGAAAAATCGCAAAGAACGCAGCGATCAAGAGAATCGAAGAGAACCTGAACATCATACCTGTTTTGGTTTTGTCCACCAGAGTGATACCCATCCAGTATCGTTCCTGGTCTGAGTCAATTGCCAGCCGAATGGCTTTATACATGCCTCAAGATTGGCGATATCCTGTGGTAAAAATCCACTGATTCCGATTTGACCACCTGGTTGCAGATGATTTTGTAACGTGGGAATGGAATCGAGTAATACATTCCTGTTGATATTCGCCAGAATCAAATGATACTGTTCCGGGGGCACCACCTCAAGGCCTCCTTCATATATCGTGACCTGACTTTC
>JAHEAU010000300.1 GCA_024642625.1 Lewinellaceae bacterium | reverse complement strand
AAATTGTGATCCATCCACAGCCAATTGCGGATGCTGGACCAGATCAAGTGGTCGGCTGTGTGGCAGATCAGGTTCAACTTGGTGTGCCCGGAGGCATGCCGGATCCCCATTGGCAATTTAATTGGTTGCTTGCGGGAAATAGCATTGGTTCGACGCCAAATTTGATAGTGAAAGATTCGGGTCATTTTATTTTGCAGGTGCGTGACACCATTACGGGGTGTTCATCCACAGATACGGTCGTGGTGACTTCAGGACAGTCCGGACCATCATCAATGATGCTGGATGTCTTACACCCTACTTGTCAGACAAATGACGGAGAGATTCACGTCCTTTCAGTAGCAGGAGGTGTAGGACCTTATTCTTATGGCTTGAATCAACAACCGGTGGCCGCTGTCAATTCATTTGCAGGCTTGAACCCTGGGTCATATACCATCTACCTGGAAGACGCTCAGGGTTGCCCTCTGGATACAACAATCGTACTGCTGAATGCAGCAACATTTACTGTAGATCTCGGACCAGATATCACAGTTCCTCCGGGGACAATGCTCAACCTTAAAGGTGCATTGGCTGGTACCCCTGGTACCATTGTATCTGTCACCTGGCAGCCAATGAACATTCAATGTCCGAATTGTTTGACCCAGTCACTGCAGATCACCGAAACAACAGTGATTGATATACAAGTTGAGAATCAGGAGGGATGTATTGCATCTGATGACATCCTGGTTATGGTATTCGATGGCCCGACACGCTTCTATATTCCGAGCGCATTCAGTCCGAATGGAGATGGCCTCAACGATGGATTTACGATATACGGAAACGAGCTGGTAGCAAGAATCATGGACCTGTCCATCTTTGATCGATGGGGCAATCAGATCTTTCAACGATCAGATTTTATGCCCGGTGCAGAGCAAGAAGGGTGGGACGGAACTTATCAGGGCAAACCACTCGATCCTGCCTTGTTTATTTATACCGCCAAACTTCTGATGACCAGTGGCCAAGAACGTTTGATCAAGGGCGAGGTCCATTTGATCAAGTAAAAAAGGCTTCGATAAAATAATGTTTATCAGGTCAGGTCAACGATCCGGGCTATAGGAGCCACACGTTGAAGAGCTTCAATTCCAGCCTTCATTGTTGACGAACTAGCATACATCTGGCTGCTCCCCACGATCTGCCCATTTGACGATTTCAGATTGAAATGCCATTTCCCGTTGCTGGCCTGTTTGGTTTCAAAACAGGATTCATCACGGCAATGTTTGGCCACTGACGCGATCCCATTCTGGGCACTTGTTTTGGCCTCGTAGCCCTGTGACTGGAGGATAATTTGACCATTTCTTGATTTGAGTCGGAAATAAAATTTCCCCGAAGCGTCACTCTGAAAGATCTCAAATTTCATGGGTGGAGTGCAATTTGTAGATGAAAAGGTTCTTCAAGATAACAATTGTCAAACAATCATTGGTTAAATGGCCACTCATGGATAATATTTGAATCAGCGGAGAATGATCTCACTGGCGCCAAATCCGTATTTGGGGTGATAGTCATTCCTGACCTGGGCTACTTCACTAAAGGTCAAACTTCGATCTGCAATCGCCTGGCGTAACTTCCCTTTGCCTAATCCATGGATGATAAATACCTGGGGAACGCCAATTTGAATGGCCTGCTGAAGATAATGTTCAAATGTCTCCATTTGCCGACGAAAGATGTCGGCCGGGGATACCTTCCCAGGATTGGCAAACAACTGTTCCGCGTGTAAATCCAATTCAGTGTTAAAGAACGCTTTCTGGGAAGGGGTGGGCGTGGCATGGATCCGGCGTCGATCTGGATTGGATGTTGCAGGTCGCTTGGTGTAGACATTTAAATTGGTTGGACTGCCTGAATTTTCTGGTAGCGGATACAGAGCAGCAGGGAAATTGAAGTATCCATTTGGGGTCATTTTTTGGAATAACGATTTGGGTCGCGGTTTTAGGGTGAATGTTTGATAGTCGGCAGTTTCGGATGCCTGCTTTGAACGGATCAGGATCTCTGGTTGCTGATGTAAACGATCCATTGTCAAGGCAGTCAATTCGATCCATTCGTATGGGACTAACGTGCCCTCTTTTTGAGAAACAGGGCTATCGGCAAGACGTATTTCTCCTGAAAAAGTCAGCGATAATGCACTGTCATTGACAAGAAAGACGTAAAACTTTCGAGCTTCCATATCTTCAGGATCTGTCGTTATAGCGACAAAAACACCACCTAGCATGGGCTGCACGGTGCCACGAATATCCTGATTAGGGGCAGGTCCGGTAATCGGATTTTTCTTCTCTTGGACTGGTACGGGCTTCGCAGGAGGGGCTTTGTAATCCAGGTCATCGAGGTGCACCGGTATTTCATCGTCCTGATCAGCAAGGAAGACCATGGCCATATCACCTTCCAATAGGCGTGCAAATACACCCCATTGGTGGGTATGTTTGAGGTAAACCTTATCTCCGGACTGCCAGAACATCGGGAAAGATAGAAAGCTCTCCCCGAACACCTAAGCTGTATCTTTGTTGATTCCCGAAAGGGGATGTTTTTTTCAGGTTGAATTCTTTTGCCAAAACATCAAATCCGGACGTTTAGGGATTTTTTTGATAGAAATGTTGGCAGTGATGAGTATTTGATTTGGCAACGTTTTTCTCTCGGGCATACCCTGTTTGACGAGTTACTATGGCTACACATACAATCTATCTGATCAAAGAGATTTATTACACCTTGCAAGGAGAAGGGACACATGCAGGCCGACCTGCAGTGTTTTGTCGCTTCAGTGGATGCAATCTCTGGTCTGGCCGTGAAGAGGATCGGTCCAAAGCAGTATGTACCTTTTGTGATACGGATTTCAGGGGAACGGATGGTCCTGGTGGTGGCCGTTTTCAAGCTGAAGAACTTGCTCAGCGAATTTGCGCTGAGTGGCCTGAAAATCAGTCTGTTCCTCCGTTTGTCGTCTGCACGGGCGGTGAGCCATTACTCCAGTTGGATGATGACCTGATTGCCGTATTTCATGAATTTGGCATTCAAATCGCGATTGAAACAAATGGAACACTCCCGGTACCCAACGGGGTGGATTGGGTATGTGTAAGTCCCAAGGCAGGATCCGTTATCGAGCAAACTTCAGGTCATGAATTGAAACTGGTATATCCGCAACAGGATGCCCTCCCGGAACGGTTCGCAGACATGGCTTTTGAACACTTTTATCTACAACCGATGGATGGCCCCGAACTCCAGAAGAATATCAAGAAAGCGATAGATTATTGCCTGGCCAATCCACAATGGTCACTTAGTTTGCAGACGCATAAGATGATTGGTATCCCGTGATTTTCGCAGTAGTTTTTACGAGCGTTCAGAATAGTTGTATGCATCTATATAGGCTCGATAACTTTTATGTCCGGTTAATGCTTCGGGGAAACCAAGTGTGATTACCCGTTCTCTGGCACGAGTCAGTGCCACGTTCAATTTGCGATCAATGCCGTGAGCATCTGAAGTTATTAATGCCAGTTCCTGGGGGCGCTGGACACAAAAGGAGATGAGAATAATATCTCTTGCGCCACCCTGATAGCGCTCGACTGTGTCAATAGTGCAGGCTTCACGCTGGATGCCCGCCTCCGTAAAAAGCTGTTTGATCAATGCGATTTGTGCCTTGAAAGGGGTAATAATCCCGAGGGTCTCGGAAGTCCATGGCCGATCTGAATTCCGATATAATGACTGATAATAGGTCACAATTTCCACCAGCAATTCTGCTTCACGACGGTTCATTTTCATGAGCAATTCTTCTGGCTCTGGCTCCACAGGGAGAAAGACAATTCGCTGGTTTGCTAATATCGAATGAAGTGGATGTTTAATCTCCGGGTCATCAAGAGCGTGTTCCTGGTGAGA
>JAHEAU010000299.1 GCA_024642625.1 Lewinellaceae bacterium | reverse complement strand
CGATTCTTGTAATTTGTCAGTCACGTTTTTAGGTGCCTCAACACTTCTTTTTGATGATGGGGATACCCGAATTCTATTCGACGCCTATTTTTCGCGTTTACCACTAAAGGATCTTATCCTGACCAGAGTCCAAACAGATACAGGCAGGGTTAATCAGGTTATTCGAGAATATTTTCAAGAGGGTTTGGACGCCATTTTTATTACTCATTCTCATTTTGATCATGCGTTGGATCTGGGATATGTTGGCAAGCAAACTGGAGCAAATGTTTATGGATCCGAATCAACCCGGAATATTTGTCTGGGTAGTCAAATAGCGGAGGAAAGAATTCACGTAATTTCAGACGGTGCCTGTGTTACGATTGGTCAATTCGAAATTCTTTCGATTTCAGTTGCTCATTCTCCGATGCAACAAATCATGGATGACTTGGGTGAAAATATTATCAAGCCTCTTGAACCACCATGTCACATCGCTCAATACCATGAAGGGGGATCATTTCATTTTCTGGTTCGTTATAATGGGCACAGTCTGTATATTAATCCAAGTGCCAATGACCAGAATCAAATACCGGATTCATTAAGGGCTGAAATTGTTTTCCTTGGCTTGGGGTTGATGAAAAAGGAGAATATCACATTTCAAAAGGATCATTATGAGAATAGTGTGACTAAATTGGAAGCATGTACGGTGATCCCGATTCACTGGGACAATTTTTGTCTTCCTGCAAGTCCAGAGCTGGATATGATCCCCACATCCATCTCTAATACAGCTGCCTGGTTTGCGCAAACGATCAAATCCACACAACGGGATGATGCACAATTCCTGATTCTTCAAGGTGGCCACTCAATTCAGTTATTTTGCGATAGTCTTTAATTTCTGAGGACGTTCAATCCGGGTCAACTACCTTCGGCAAGTATTCTGTGAAGCATAACCTTATGATCAATATCGCACCTTTTGCTTCAGATTGCCTGGTAGCATCCGAAAGTACTCGAAAAGGAGGCGTTAGTCTCTCACCCTATCAATCACTAAACCTGGGCCCATTTACTACAGATGACCCAAGCTCAATTGAAAAGAATCTAGCGATCTTTTGTCGTGATCTGGATATTCGTTCGAGCCAGTTGGCACTTTCCAGACAAGTCCATGGTGATCAAATTTTGTATGTCAATTCGCCCGGTCGGTACGAAGGATATGATGCCATGATAACGGAAGTGCCTGATGTATTTTTGGGTATAGGGACGGCAGATTGTTGCCCTGTTCTATTGTGGGACCCCATCAAAAATGCAGTTGGAGCGGTCCATGCCGGATGGCGTGGTGCAGCTAATCAAATCCTGATAAAGACGATAGCAGAGATGAATCAAATGTTTGATTCGAATCCGGCTGATCTATGTATTTATCTGGGTACATGTATCGGTTGGACGCGCTATGAAATTGGTGAAGAAGTAGCCGATCAATTTCCGGAGGTATTCCTCCGACCCGGTCATCAAGAGGACAAATATTTCTTTGACCTAAAAGGTTGCCTTTTCGCTCAAGCCTTGGCAGCAGGAATTACAACTGACCATGTGACGGCCTCGCTACATTGCAGTTTTGACGAAGAAGAATTATTTTTCTCCTATCGTCGGGACGGGGCCCAAAGTGGCCGAATGCTCTCTGTCATTGGCATGCGATCTTCCACAGAAAATAAATCTGGTTCCTGATCACTTCATTACCAAAGAATAGGAAATGGATATCCTCAAAGAAATTCAAACATATACCCTCGATATCTATTCCGGCGGCTCAAACGAGAAGGATTATGCCTATCGTGCAGTGATTGGATTATATGGGACAGATGGACCAATTATCGGAGGACTTTATTTTCACCGGGATGCGAATACATTGCCAAAGAGTGATGCCCAGGATGTGTCTGGCTATGTGTGGTGTCATCTCCTCTGGTCAGACTATCCGTCGATCCTGGATATGTTGCGCAATGAATCTCCCGTCTTTCTGAGATATCTCGATTCGTGGGCGATGGCCAGTTTGACGACCTCTCCTGAACCTGTTGGAGAAGGCGAATGAACGGGTTTGTTCACTTTACTTATTCCAGGACATTCCTCCTGGTTTTCATTTGCCTTACCAGCGTGCTTCACCTGAATGCGCAGAACGAGTCTATCCGTGTATTTGAACAGATCCAGGTCAATTATCAATATTTTGGATTTGCTAAAATGGCTGCAGCACCTGACGGTGGGTGGGCCGTCGCAGAATGTGATTCAGCAAGCAAGGTGATTCGTATTGTTCGCTTTGATCCCTGTGGAGAACTGGCCTGGTCCAAGACGATGACGTATTCGATTTCTTTCCGGCCTTACAGGGTCAGCGACATGTTTTTCACGAATGATGGGAATCTCCTTCTTGGTTCGATGAACTTTGGGAGTAATCAAAGTGTCTTTCTGCTCACCAAATTGGATATTGATGGACAGGAAATCTGGTCCAGAGCATGGGGAGGAAAGGATTTTGGAGGAGGTGTGTTCAGCATGGGAAAGCTTCCCGGGAATAAAATATTTATTGTCGGTTGGTGCAACCCAACTGGAGTCGTCTCCGATATGATTGGGGTAATAGATGAGAATGGAGACCTCTTGAGCATGCGCCGATATTACACGTCAACGATCGGTTATCATACAGTGGCGATCCCGTTAATAAATGGTCACCTGCTGATGCGCCGTGGTGATCGCCTCTATGAGGTTGACCCTGAAAGCGGGCTTGTCATTTGGCAGAATTGGAATATTGCCCCTTTGTATAATAGCTCATTACCGCTCCAACTAGACACCGGATTTCTGTTGGTTGGTCAATTTGCGAATAGCGTGGATCGCTATTCTGCCATGCCTGTTTTTCTCGATGATCAGGGCAATTTCCTGTCAAGAGGGGAGATGTTTCGCGCGAATGGGGGCGGCTTGACCAACGTTGAGAATTTGCAGATTCGTCGTGTTGAGTCTTTGCCGGATGGAAACTTTGTTACTGTGACAACAGACTCTCTTGATTTAGGCTATTTGTCAGTGGTTATATTTGACCGACAGGGTGACCTTGCCCAACAGATTTATGTCAACCCGGATCCGGATCAAACGCGACTGTTGAATCACGATTTTTGCTTGCTCGCTGATGGTAGCCTGGCCATTGCCGCCAATGCGAATGGCAAGCTTGCAATGATTAAAGTGCGCCTTGATGAATCGACACTTTGTGGGGCAAAACAGGTTTATCAACCTGTCCCATATTCAACCACCGTCAGTTCGCAAAGCCTGTCCATTCAGCCGGTGGACTATAATCCTACAGAGGTGCCTATTTCTGTTGTTGTCGAGAAAACTGATTTTGATTTGCTGGACGTTTGTGAAAATGTTGATACGTTGATCGACTTGGAGACGATCCTGCAGGGATGCCCCGGAGATTCACTTTTGGCAGATGCGACCTATCCTGGGGCGACTAGTTGGCTTTGGGATGACGGGTCGCAAGGTGCATTAAATACCGTTGCTTTCAATGAGGTAAAGCGAGTACAGGTATATGCTGGATGCGAATCCTTTACACATACCTTCACAGTTGAAGCAAAAGAAGACTGCCCTTGTCCGATAGATTTCCCCAATCTGTTCACGCCAAATGGGGATGGGACAAATGACAGGTTTGAACCTGTTTCGAAATGTGCATTCTCCAATATGTTCATCCAGGTGTACAGTCGGTGGGGTCAGATGATATATTCCACTCGGGATCCGAAAGAAGGTTGGGACGGGAAGTATCGCGGAACAGAACTGCCCATGGATACATACCTGTTTGTTGCATCGTGGCAGTCCGAATTTGGCACGGTATCGCACGTTCGCGGTGAGGTCACACTGGTCCGGTGAACTAGAGATCGAGTAAAAAAAAGCGGTGTAGCTGAGT
>JAHEAU010000070.1 GCA_024642625.1 Lewinellaceae bacterium | reverse complement strand
TGCATTTGGCATGGGTATCGACAAAGGCAATGTTCGCACTGTCATCCATATGGACCTACCTGATTCCCTGGAAGCGTATTATCAGGAAGCCGGGCGTGCCGGACGTAATGGTCAGCCTGCTTCTGCAGTATTGTTAGCTGGTCAGCGTGACTTGAGCAAGTTGGAAAAACAGTTCCTGGATCAATTCCCACCGCTCCAGGAAATCCGGCAAGTGTATCGTGCTTTAGGTTCCTATTTCCAATTGGCATATGGCAGTGGAGAGCTCGCCTCATTCGACTTTGACGTCCTGGATTTTTGTAGCCGATTTGACCTGATTCCTGTTCGAACTCTGGCAGCACTGCGGATATTGGAAGAATCCGGATGGCTAAGTCTCAGTGAAAGCATATTCAATCCGGCAACGATATGGTTCAAGGCAACACCACAGGATCTTTATCAATATCAATTAAAAAACGAGAAGATCAATATTCTGATCAAATCACTGCTTCGTCTTTATCAAGGGCTGTATCAATATCCAGTCGCTATTCAACTATCGCAAGTCATGTTGGCCACATCGATGTCCGAAGAAACGATCCTACAGCTCATTCAATTCCTCAATCAATCCGGGATCGTGGATTACAGGGCACGAAAGGATAAACCACAAATCACGTTTTTATTGGCGCGCCAGGATCCTGATCACATTACGTTTGATCGGGGCCTGTTGGATTTCAGAAAAGAAAGACAATCTGATCGAATCGAAGCGATTAGCTCATTTCTCAAATCTGGTCGTTGTCGTCAACGAATGATCCTGGCATATTTTGGGGAAGACATTCAATCGGATTGTGGTCAATGTGATGTTTGTCTTTCCGCGCAGGGGCGGGATATACATCGGCCAGCAGATACTGCATTAGAACGTAAACTTGTCGACCTATTTCAAAAGCAGGAAGAATGGATTCCTGGAGACCTATTACGCAAGTTTGAACTGGAGCAACATATTCAGGTCAAAAAAATCCTCCAACATTGGAGCCATGAAGGCTTGATGCGTGAATCGTATGGCAAATTGATCAAAGACAGATGAAGAAGATCATATTCGCAGTCACAAATGACATTGTTCATGATCGACGGATGCAACGGATTTGCATGTCCTTAGCCCAGGCTGACTTTGATGTGCTGTTAATTGGGCGCGGATATGGTAATAGCCCTGCGTTGCCTTCATTACCTTTTCGGTCCCTAAGAATGAAATTGTGGTTCCGAAAGGGAAAGTTCTTTTACATCGAATATCAAATTCGATTACTGATTCAATTGATCATCACACGAGCGGATATTTTTTGTGCCGTAGACTTGGATACGATTTTACCTGTGACACTTGTTGGCTGGCTAAATCGCGTAAAACGTGTTTATGATGCGCATGAATTGTATACTGAAGTACCTGAATTAGCTGGCAGACCTGGCGCTACATGGATTTGGGAACAAGTGGGTAAATGGTGCGTTCCGAAAATGGATTTGGCATATACGGTCGGGCCAGCATTAGGGCATCTTTTGCAAAACCAGTACAATATTCCTTTTGAAATCATTCGAAATCTACCCTATAAAACCGAGTCAACTGAAAGACCCATTCTGAAGAACAAGATACTTTGGTACCACGGTGCGTTGAACAAAGGCCGTGGACTTGAAGTGGCTATACGGGCCATGAAGGGGTTACCCGGCTATCATTTATGGCTTGCTGGAGAAGGTGACCTTTCCGGATCTTTACGAGGACTAGCTGCTACTCTGGACCTCCAGGACCGCGTGCTATTTCTGGGCTGGGTTAAGCCGGAGGACCTGGTGGGTCATGCTGCGAAATGTAGTATTGGTCTCAATCTTCTGGATGCTAGTAGTCTGAGTTATTATTATTCACTTGCCAATAAATCATTTGATTATATCCAGGTTAGTTTACCTGCACTTCACATGGATTTTCCTGAATACAAGTTACTTCAGAACGATGGACCAATAGGCGTTTTGTTGTCCGAATTGTCTCCAGAATCAGTAATCAATGCTGTCAGAATGCTGGAAGATGAGGCCAAGTATCTCCAATGTCAAGCAGGGTGCCACAGGTTGGCAACTTCGCTTCACTGGGAAATGGAGGAGCAACGGGTCATCAAATTGTATCGGAATATTTGGGATGATCGCCATGCTCACGGATAAAGTCGACTACTCTGCGTAGCGTCTTCCTTCGAATCACTTTTTCCATATCGCGATCACTGACGTTCAGGATGTACTGGAACTTAAGGTGGAGGTAGTCTTTATATACGTGGACCACTTTCAAATTGAAAGAATCTGGAGCCAGATACTCTTTGAAGAGGTCTAATGATTTGGTCAATGCTTTTTCAAGGTCTTCGAGCGTTGTCAACCGATGCAATTCCAATTCAAACTCTAGACTAGTGGTACGAACTGGACTTTTGGTATAGTTGACAACTTCGTTAATGAAAAATTTGTGATTGGGCACATAGATAAGATCGTCATCATCGTTAAGAAGAGCTGTTTTACTTATGCCAATGTCAATAATCTTCCCTGAATAGTCACCAATCTTGACGAGATCATCAATCGCCACATCCTTACTGAAAGCGATGAACATTCCGCTGATAATATCGGAGATATACTCCTTTGAAATAATTGCGATAGCAGCCGCCACAATAGAAAGTGACGTAAATAACTCTTTGGGATTCAGTCCGAAAAATGCGGTTACAGTGACCAAACATCCTCCGATCACAAGGAGCAAATAGATATTATTCAGACCCTGGGTAATATTGTCGTGCTGATCGTTCTTGAGGTGAACGCGTCTACGATAGAAATACTTCAACAGGTCATTCAAGATATCCAGAGCCATGATAAAGGCCAGAAACTTGATAACAATGATCGTGATCGCGTAATACGGTCCCAGGATATCAAACAGTAAATATCGAATGGTCAACAGATATAGCAATCCCTGAACCATGATGAATTTGATCACCATGGCCATGATCCTGGACTTGAAACTGATACGATTAAACATTGATCTGATCCTTTACCCGTGTGGATGAACAGGGATTGTGGAAATAATACACCGACAAAGGTCAGTAAAAAAGAACATCTTTTCTTTTTCAGACTATCGGTGGGAGAAAGGCCAGAGGACGCACCCAACAGGCTTCTGTTTGAATGGACAAAGGCAAGACGATGAACGGAATAGGTTGATAGAATGGCAATTCAGCCAATCGGGTCATATTTTCTATCAATATCTTTTCAGCTCCCAATAATAACTGATGAACAGGGTAGGGCTCTCTATCCGGACTGGGGCCATCAATGCCGATACCTCTAATCTGTGATTTAGACAATCGATCTGCCAATGAAGAATCGATAACCGAATGTTCAAGTGCGTATTTCGAAGAATTCTTCCATTCATCCCATCCGGTGTAAAACAACAGGAAATCGACTCCTGCCAAATCCGGAATAACTGTATTTTCAGATGTAATGGTTGGATGGTTGACAGCGTGGACAACCATTGCCCGGCCCATCCAAAAACTGGCGGGGTATTGATCAACTGTTTTTCCAGCAGTATAAAAATGAGCCGGAACATCAACATGTGTACCGATGTGTGCCGTACCAGAAATCTGGCTTAAGCAATAGCCGGATTCACTTACGTTTGCCAGTGTTGTAATGGACAGGGGTGGATCGCCTGGAAAAGGCTGCAAGTCTGTCGTCAATTTATGAGAAAGATCAATGATTGACTGGCCTGGAAAGATAACGTTGGATGTCATGATACGAAGTACGGGATACTTCTGGTAAAAGAAAAGGGCACCCGCCAAATGGCGGATGCCCTTTTTCAATGTTCATTTTGAACTGAATTACTTAACGGGCATGATTTCAGCCACAACCGTTTGGTATTCCTGCTGCTTAGCAGCTATCGCTGTTTTAGCAGTTTCAATCTGTTCTTTCCAGCTTGTCACTTTCGTACCTGCATCCGTAACCAAATTGGTCAATTCTGCAATTTGAGCTGTGACGTCACCTTCCAGTTTGCCACTGGCCAGACCTTCTTTCAGCATGTTGACTTCTTCAGCCTTGCTTGTCCAGTTAGCAACGAAATCGTTGATTTCACCTGAAATAGCACTGAATGATGTTCCAGAAGTCTGCAATGCATTGTAAGCATCCATGACCATCGTTTTCTTGTCATCTTTCACTTTTGCCATTGCATCTTCGGCAACTGCCAATGTGCTCAGACTTTCCTGAAAGCTGGACTGTGCAGTAGAAACCATAGCAGCTACTTCAGTTACAGAAGTAGTGGTTTGATCCCATTGAGTAGTCAATGCTTCGATGCCAGAACGATACTTTTCAACACTGTTGCAGGCAACAAGGAACAACAGAGGAAGTGCGAATGCGATCAGTTTTTTCATGTTTCTATGAAGATTTTAGACCACAAAGGTATTCCAATCAACACGTTCTAATCACGTACATTCGTGAATGAATTGTTAACCTATTTTACTTCTTCTTTCATGACTAATCCCTTCCAAAAAGGAGGTTTCCCGCATTGGATTCAAATAGCATTTCTCCTCCTGATTGTGAGCTCTGAACAGGTATCATCACAGCCTTTACCAACTCGTGCGGATTCAATCCGTGGACAGCTTACCAGTCTGCGGACATGCTATGATGTGACCATGTATTCCCTGGATCTTCGGGTTGATCCTGAACAGAAATGGATTCAGGGCAGATGCCGGATCGACATGAATCTGATGAAGGATCACAAGAAACTGCAAATTGATCTGGCAGCATCATTGGCAATTCGTGAAATCCAAGATGAAAAGGGACGTAAACTACATTATGAGAGGACGAGTGATGCAGTCTATATTCAATGGCGAAAAGAACGGCAAAAAGGAGAACATGCTGCTTTAGTTATTCAATATGAAGGTTCCCCACGAGTAGCAAAAAATCCGCCCTGGGAAGGAGGTTTTACATGGGGAATAGATAAACGTGGCAACCCCTGGGTAGTGGTTACATGCCAGGGGCTCGGTGCAAGCTCCTGGTGGCCGAACAAAGATCATGGATCAGATGAACCGGACAGTATGCAAATTTCCATCACCGTGCCTCCTGGATTGATGGACGTGTCTAATGGACGTCTGGTAAAGACCATTCCAAGGGAAGATTCCTGGACCACTTATGTCTGGAGGGTCAATTATCCGATTAACAATTATAATGTAACACTCAATATCGGCAAGTATAGTCACTTCAGTGATTGGCATATCAATTCGGATGGAGACTCTCTTTCTCTGGATTATTATGTCTTACCGGAGGATCTCGCAAAGGCCAAGGTTCAATTCAAGCAAGTATCACCAATGCTTAGCTGTTATGAATCCCATTTTGGACCTTATCCATTCCCAAAAGATGGTTACAAGTTGGTGCAATCACCTCATCCTGGCATGGAACACCAGTCTGCCATAGCTTATGGTAATTATTTCGAAAACGGATATCGACGGAAATCTGCTACACCTGAAGGGAAATGGTTTGACTTCATCATTATTCATGAGTCAGCACATGAATGGTTCGGAAACAGCATCAGTTCATCTGACATTGCAGACATGTGGATTCATGAAAGTTTTGGCACCTACATGGAAGCTGTTTATTTGGAGTGCCTCTATGGTTACGAATCGGCATGTAACTATATGGTTGGGAAGCAACAGGACGTTCTGTTTGATCGACCTGTTGTGGGCGTTTATGGAATCAATCAACCGGGTTCCAGGGATATGTATCCCAAAGGAGCACTTATGCTGCATACACTTCGGCAAATTGTGGGCAATGACGCTCTTTGGTGGACAGCCCTGAAAAGCCTGGCGCTGCGCTTTCGACTTAAAATAGTCTCGTACCAGGATATTGTCAATCAATTCAACGAGTCATTAAATCATGATTATTCCGATTTTTTCTATCAGTATTTGAAAGAGATCAATTTGCCAGTTCTTGATCTGGTTGCAGAGAAAACGGGGTCTACCTACGCACTTCGTTATAAATGGTCAGGCGTGCCTTCCACTTTTGACTACCCAGTACGCGTTCAGATTGATGGCAAAGACTATTTACTCAAACCTTCAACAGTATGGAAAGTCCTTGCACTTCAGTCCAGAAAAAAGCCAAAAATTGATGTTGACAAGAACTGGTATATCCAGGTGAACAGATCTTAATGGAAGAAAACGACAGTTCACGTCAAAATGGAGCCGGAATCAGAAAGTGAGTTAAAAAAAGAGTCGGACAAATGCCGACTCATGAATGTGCCCGGGGCGGGACTCGAACCCGCACGGCCATTACTGGCCAAAGGATTTTAAGTCCTTCGTGTCTACCATTTCACCACCCGGGCTTGAAAGAACAAAGATAATCGATGACTATCAGAAAAAAGAAAGGGTGCCCTGCAAAGCGGACACCCTTTTGGAGCGAAAGACGGGATTCGAACCCGCGACCCCAACCTTGGCAAGGTTGTGCTCTACCAGCTGAGCTACTTTCGCATATTGATCCGAACGGCCCATTAGCCATTCGGACGGCAAATATACAAACCCATCTTTGATACGTGCAAGACTTTAAGTTGTTTTTGTTGAACCACTTTCCAAACGTCGTTTGAAATAGTAATATGTTTCATGTTGAGATCGCAAGGCAATATCCTTGTCTGGACGTCGAAACTGATTCGTTTGGTGTTCGTCAATGATTCGTGCTTTCATAAAATCGTTCCATTGAATCTCAAACAGATCCAAAAGGATCTCCCGGATAGCTGGATGGTAGATCGGACAAGCCGTTTCAATTCTGTAATATAAATTTCGGACCATCCAATCTGCTGATGAAATATAGATTTTTGGGTCACCCTGATTGTGGAAAAAGAAGATACGTGTATGCTCCAGGAATCGGTCGACGATACTGATGATTTCAATATTTTCACTTTGCCCGATTACACCGGGCACCAGGGAACAAATCCCTCTGACAATGATCCGGATCTTCACACCGGATTGAGATGCGGCATACAGTTCATTAATTAAATAGGGATCTTGTAAAGAATTAAGTTTCAAACAGATTTCCCCATGATGTCCCAGTTCTGCTTCCTTGATTTCAGCTTGGATAAGTTGAGTGAGTGTATCAACCAGGTTAAATTGCCCAACAAGGAGGTGCTCAAAAGGTTTTTCAGGTAGTTTGACTGTCTCCAAAAAGGAAAAAACCTGAGCCACTTCACCTGTGATTCGCTCATCTGCAGTAAAGAGGCCAACGTCCGAATACACACGGACAGTCCCCTCATGAAAATTTCCTGTACTCAAATACGTATATAATAATGGCCCATCTTTCTCTAGGCGACGTACCATAGCCAGTTTTGCATGGACCTTCAGACCGGGAAAACTATAATGGACTGTAACGCCATGTTTCTCCAACTCTTCACCCCATCTCAAATTGGATTCCTCATCAAAACGGGCTTTCACCTCAATGAATACAGATACCTGTTTGCCATTATCTACAGCTTGTTTCAAGGCTGACATAATCCTGGACTGCGAACCGACACGATATTGAACCAGTTTGATATGGGTCACATCTGGATCCATGGCCGCCCGCTCGAAAAACTGGATTACGGATTCATAAGAATGGTAAGGTGGATGGATCAGATAGTCGCGCCACCGAATACGTGAAAAAAAGTCACGGGCACCTTCCAATGGTTCAAAATTCAACGGTGGAAGGTCAGGAAGTTTCAATTGAACCAGACCAAAATCGGGAAAATTGAAAAAATCCATGTTGTTGTGATATCTCCCTTCCGGAAACAGGTCCAACGATTCCAGTTCAAACATTTCCTTAAGGAAATTTAATGTCCCGGAGTCCATATCCCGGTCATAAACCAACCGTGACGCAGGTCCGATATTTCGATTGGTTAGGCTCTTTCTGATTTTCTCAATAAGATCTCCTGAAAATTCATCATCAATATAGAGCTCAGCATCTCGTGTCAACTTAATTGAAAAACTGTCAATGATATGATACCCGGGAAATAGCCATGGAATACTATGCCGGACCAATTCATCCAGCATGATAACATATTTATGGCCTGCTGACACCGGCAGTTTGATAAAGCGTGGAAGATGGTCTGATGGAATCTTTATAATCGCATAATTCCTGTTATTTGAGGACCGTGACTTATCCTGCAGCACTACGATCAAATACAAAGCTGCGTTGTTCAAAAAAGGCCGAATCTTATCTTTTACCAGAAGGACAGGCTGGACATAGGGGAGCATATTATTGTTGAAATACTGGTCAATGAATACTTTCTGGTCTTCATCCAACTGTGTATGTTTAAGCATCCTGACTCGGTGATCCTGCAGTTCAGGCAATAAGTCCTCATTGAAAATGCGTGTAAATTCTTCCTGTTGCTCATTGACAATTTCCTTGATCGTCTTGATCAAATCCTTGGGATCATAATCCAGTTTGGCTTTAGTTTTTTTACCCAAACGAACCAGATTTCGGTGGTTGGCGACTCGAACCCGGAAGAATTCGTCCAGATTATTGGAGTAGATTGCCATGAACTTGAACCGCTCGAAAAGAGGATTCAACTTGTTCGACGCTTCCTGTAATACTCTTTCATTGAAGGAGAGCCAACTGATATCTCTGTGCAAATAATTCTCCATTTCTCTAGTCAAAAAGGCCCCTTTGTATATTAATCCGATAATTTAAGGGTGTTTTCATAGAAAAGAAAGAACAATCCACTTCATCCCTAACGTCAAGCCAGGTTCGGGCCAGGGAGGGAGCCAACAAATTGTCGGTATGGTGTAAAAAGATGGAGGCTTCTTCCAATCCGGCATCATTCCATTGCCGTAACCTCAATAGCCAATCTCGGATTCGTAATCTGTCAATTTTTTCATATCCTGTAGCGACAAAACGCAAGAACAACCGAGGAACTAGTAACCGCATATGAACGAGTTCCCGATAACCTGCCACGTCTGTAATCACAAGACCAATACCTCTGTGCGACAAATAATTCAACAACTCTTGATTCCTTACCAAATTGGAATTACGAACCTCAAGAAACAACTCTTGTTCGGTGGACCACGAATCAAGAATAGCCAAGAGCCATTTCAAGTGTTCTACACCAATCTTGGGTGGTAATTGCAGAAATGCAGGTCCAAGGTTTTGGCCAAAGCCCTGATGAACTCGTTGAATCTCTCCGATCACTTCTTGACTGAAGGGCGCGCCCCCATGGCTAATCCCCTGCCACAGTTTGGGGCAGAACCGGAAGCTTGTTGGGACTGTAGAAACCCATTTCTGAATCGTAGCTGATACCAATGGATGATAGAATGAAGGATTTAATTCTATACAATTGAAGGATGACGAGTAGTTCAACAAAAAATCCTTTGTCTTGGTGCTCAGAGGATATATATCTCCCTGCCAACCGGCATCCCCCCATCCAGTCAATCCAACAAACCAATGGGTCCTTAACTGAGGACTTGGAATGAACACACTTGCATTCCCGGGAGGATCTTGTGGCAGTGTGAAGTCAATATTTTGGGGATGATCAACTTTTCCAAATTCCATATTTCACTGTACCATTTCCAGTAATGAGACGCAAACCATTAAGATGACTTTCCAGTCAAGTCATTAAAGTTATCCCAGAAAGACATGAATGAGTGGTTACATTTACACTTCAACAAGATATCATGAGTCGAAAGAAGATCCTGGCGGGAAATTGGAAGATGCATAAATCGATCAATGATGCACGAAACTGGATTCGTCATTTCCAAGGTAATCGAAAGGGTGTACTCCATGTCGATATACTGCTTTTTCCATCTTACACGACCATTTATCCGATTGGTAAAGAGGCGATCAAAGCAAATATTTCATTGGGTGCTCAAAATCTTCATCAAGAAGAAGAAGGTGCATACACGGGCGAAGTATCAGGTAAGATGCTTGTTGATGCTGGAGCTACATGGACTCTAGTCGGCCATTCCGAGCGCAGAATATTGTTCGCAGAAAATGACAAACAAATCAATCTTAAGGTCAGGCGGGCATTGACAAGTGGATTGCAGGTTATTCTTTGTGTAGGTGAAACCTTGGAAGAACGGGAAAGTCAACATCATCAAGAGGTTGTTCGTCGCCAATTGACTGAGGGTTTGAGCGAAATACATCATGATGATCTTCACCAGATCATCATCGCTTATGAACCCGTTTGGGCCATTGGTACCGGAAAAACAGCAACACCGCAGGATGCACAAGAAATGCATGCATTCATTCGAAGTGAGATCAGCAGCTTCAGTAAACCGAAGATTGCCAGTAGTATGCGCATCCTATACGGAGGCTCAGTCAAACCTGACAATGCGAAAGAACTTTTTGCTTGTCCTGATATTGATGGCGGTCTGGTCGGTGGGGCAAGTCTGAAGCCAGAGACTTTCCTGGCAATCCTTCGCGCATTTTAGCGACGCCGGTTGTACCAATGCTCATTCTGATCGGCCGGAACTTTAAGTTGCTTCCCATCCTGATGATGTACATATGCAGCCAGGATTCCGGCCGCTGTACCCGTTTGTTTCCGCATTTCGGAAATGGAGTCGGATGTAAAATAGTTGGGTACAAAATGGGTATCAAACCGTCCGGAAATGAATGCCTCATGAGTGGCGACGAACATCCCAAAGGGCAGGGTAGTAGCCACCCCTTCAATTTGATAATCATTGATGGCTTTGATCAATAATTGTCTGGCTTCTTCCCGATCTCGCCCATGCACAATCAATTTTGAGAGCATTGGATCGTAATATATGGGCACCTCCATACCTTCTTCAAAACCACTGTCCACCCTAATATTTGTTCCTTGTGGTTCTCTATATGTTTCCAGAGTCCCAGTACTTGGCAGAAAATTATTTTCAGGATCCTCGGCATATACACGCAATTCAAAAGCATGCCCATTGATCTCGAGATCCTCCTGACTGAAGCCCAATGATTCACCACGCGCTACCCGAATCTGCCATTCAACCAGATCCAAACCAGTAATCATCTCTGTCACAGGATGTTCAACCTGAAGCCTTGTGTTCATTTCAAGGAAATAGAACTTCTTGTCCGCATCCATCAGAAATTCAACTGTTCCGGCATTCACATAACCACATGCTTTTGCAACACGAACTGCTGCCTCACCAATTGCTTTTCTGATTTCAGGTGTAACAAAAGCCGAAGGGGCTTCTTCAACAACTTTTTGGTGACGACGTTGGACAGAGCATTCCCGTTCAAAAAGATAGACTGTATTGTTGTATTGATCCGCCAGAATCTGGACTTCGATATGTCGTGGTGATCGGACATATTTCTCTAAAAAAACAGATCCATCTCCGAAAGCGGCCAAGGCTTCACTGGATGCCCGATTCAGTTGAGATGCCAATTCATCAGGCGAGTCCACTATGCGCATACCCTTGCCACCTCCTCCTGCAGATGCCTTGAGTAAGACGGGGTATCCTATCTCACGCGCAAGTTCTCTCGCTTCTTCAGGGTCTGAAATAGCATGACCACTACCCGGAACCATGGGTATGTCGAATGGCTTAACAGCTTCTTTTGCAGCCAACTTACTCCCCATGACCTCAATTGCATGCGGATTAGGGCCGATATATTTCAAACCTGCTTGCTGGACCTTTTCTGAAAACACAGCCTGTTCACTCAGAAAACCATAGCCAGGATGAATTCCTTCTGCGCCCGTCAGTTTGGCAATCTCAAGGATCTTGTCTATTCGCAAATAGGATTCGTTGGATGGTGCAGGTCCCAATAAATAGGCTTCATCGGCAAATCGGACATGAGGTGCATGCCGATCAGCCTCACTATACACAGCCACAGTAAGAATACCCATACGACGGGCAGTTCGCATGACACGCAATGCTATTTCGCCTCGATTGGCGACCAGAATCTTTTTCATACACTTAAATGAATCGCCAAATTAGCGATTCTGTGTGGCATGAATCAAAACCACTTAGATTTCTTCGCTTATCACAAACCACTTACTTTCGCAGGAAACCAGAAGGCATGAATCAATCAGCACATATTCAACCCCTGTGGAGTCCCTCTGAGGCATTTGTGCAGGCAAGCAACCTGAATTCATTCATGCGCTGGCTTTCAGTGACCCGTGAACTTTATTTTAACGATTATGCTGCACTTTGGTCTTGGTCAGTAGATGACCCCAAAGCATTTTGGGAAGCCCTTTGGGAATACATTCCCATCAAATCTTACAGTCCGTACACGTCGGTTTGGGAAGAAGAAAAAATGCCTGGTACAAAATGGTTTCCCGGGGCTACGCTTAACTACGGAGAACACTTACTCAATGGAGCTGTTCCAGGACGTCCTGCCATACTTTTTCAATCAGAGCGACAACCTTTGACTGAAATCCACTGGCCTGAAGTTAAAAAACAGGTCATTGCTTTACAGCAACATCTCTTGTCGCTGGGTTTAGATTCTGGAGATCGGGTTGTAGCTTTTCTTCCCAATATTCCAGAAGCGACCGTCGGATTGATTGCCTGCGCCTCTCTCGGGATCATTTGGAGCTCATGCAGTCCTGATTTTGGCGCTGGATCAGTCATTGAACGATTTGCTCAAATCGAGCCTAAGGTTCTACTGACTGTAGATGGTTATACTTACAATGGAAAACCGTTTGATAAACGTGATGTTGTTCAGGAAATCGTCCATGCCATTCCTACTTTGGAATCTGTTGTCATCATTCCTTATCTCAATACTGAAGCCACAATACCTCTGAATATACCCGTGTTGGCTTGGTCAGTTATGGTTGAAACAAGCACTCATGTCGATGTGCAAATCACTCCTGTCCTTTTTGACCACCCCTTGTGGATATTGTATTCCTCCGGAACAACCGGAAAACCAAAGGCCATCACCCATTCTCATGGTGGCGTATTACTTGAACATTTCAAATATTTGTGGTTTCATAACGATGTAAAGCCCGGTGAACGATACTTCTGGTTTAGTACGACGGGTTGGATGATGTGGAATTTTGTTCAAGCTTCTATGCTTGTCGGCGCAACAATCGTTTTGTATGACGGTAGCCCGGGATATCCAGATCTTGGTGTGTTGTGGCGGATGACTGATGCAGCTAGAGTGAACCATTTCGGGACGTCAGCCCCATATATTCTTGCATGTATGAAAAATGGATTGGTGCCTCAAACAATGAGTGATCTCTCCGCTTTGCGATCTATTGGCTCCACTGGTTCGCCTTTGCCTCCTGAAGGGTTTCGATGGGTTTATGAGGCCGTAGGTAATGACATCTGGTTGTCTAGCATGAGCGGTGGTACCGATGTCTGCACAGCGTTTGTAGGCGGTTGCCCGACTCTCCCTGTATATGAAGGTGAGATCCAATGTCGAGCTCTGGGTTGTGCTTTATATGCATGGGATGATAATGGACATGCAATTGTAGAGCAACTTGGAGAGATGGTGATCACCCGTCCGATGCCTTCTATGCCAGTTTTTTTCTGGAATGACCCGGATGGATCACGATATAAATCCAGTTATTTTGAAGATTTTCCAGGCCGGTGGCGACATGGTGATTTCATCCGAATTACAGAACGGGGCGGGGTGGTGATTTATGGCAGGTCTGATGCCACATTAAATCGGCATGGTGTCCGAATTGGCACAGCAGAAATCTATCGGGCAATTGACCAGATCGAAGATATCCAGGACGCATTAATTATCAATTTAGAACATGAAGATGGACGTCATTATATGCCCTTGTTTATCCAGCTCAAACCGGATTATCAGCTGACAGAAGAATTAATAAGTCGAATCAATCTGACCTTGAAACAAAGCTATTCACCCCGGCATGTGCCTGATGAAATCATCTCCTGTCCAGATATTCCTTATACGATGAGTGGGAAGAAATTGGAAGCGCCAGTAAAAAAACTGATGATGGGCATTCCGGTAAATCAATCCGCTAGTCTGGATGCACTTCGAAATCCCAAATCCCTGGATTTTTTCATTCTATTTGCTCGTGATTATCGAACACGGGAGGCTGGGATCTAGAACCGCAACAGGACCCCACCCAAAACATTTATACCGTAGGTTGGGTAGCGATTCCACCGTTCGCGTTTGTTGTTATTCAAGTTGTTCAATTGCAGCCAGACCCAAGCATTCTTAATGACCTGATAATGTGCTGAAAAACTAATATCTAGCAAATTACCTAAACGCTCTTGGTCTTGCTTATCATTGAGAAAATTGACTCCACGAGCCAAATATCCATCACCCCTTAATAAAAGTCTTTTGTCGAGCAAGGTGTATCGAGCGGTTAAGAATGTCTCAAATGTTGGGAGATGCCACGCTTCATCCTCATTCTTGGGGTCGTAATAATTCTGAAGAACAGTGCCCGATAAGTTCAATCCTGGCCATAATTCTATTCCTGCGCTGGCACTGATGTATACGATGTTCACTGTATCATACAATACCCTGAACCGACGTGTATCCTTAGGATCTGTTAGGAATAGAGCCAAGTCATTCGTTTTCTTGAATCCTGCTTGAGCTTGATAGTTCCAACCCTGTGCCGCACCTTTAACTCCTCCATATATATCCTGATATACACTTGCACGGGGATCTAATTCGGAGACAATAAATGGGTTGTATTGACGAAGATGATCAAAGCTGTTTTGATAATAATCCCCACGCCAACCTACATATACAGCCAATGCATTACCTACCAAACTGAGCATTGCTTCCAAATTTGGCAACAATTTCATACCACCCTTATTGGATATCAAATTGATTCCAGCCCGAACCCGAAATGCATCTCCATGAAAAGTAAAAGAC
>JAHEAU010000298.1 GCA_024642625.1 Lewinellaceae bacterium | reverse complement strand
ACCATAGACCATGGCCTGCACGTTAACAGCAGTGCCCCAATCATTAGGGATACCTTCAATCTTGCGATATTCTACTGCACGTTTGCCCTGCCAGGAAGAAAACACCGCACTGATCCCACCCCAAAGTTGTTCCTGAGGATCATCGGGGAACGGTATCCCAAACTCTTCCATGATGAGGTCCTTATAGTTCTGCGTTAAATCCTTGAGATCATCTGCGAGAAGATCGGTATCTGAAGTGTATTTTCTCTCCTTTTTCAACGCAGCCATTCGATCTTCCATCAATTTGCGGATACCCAATCCACGGGCCGATTTGCGACCTGCAGCTTTCTCCATGACCACATCGGCATACATCGTGATTAATCGCCGATAAGCATCCCAGGCAAAACGAGCGTCACCTGTTCGACGGATCAACCCGGGCAACGTTTGCGTAGTCAGGCCAACATTCAAAATAGTTTCCATCATCCCGGGCATTGACCTCCGAGCACCTGAACGAATTGAAAGAAGCAGTGGATCAGAAGGATCACCATATTTTCTGCCCATGATAGACTCCACGCGCTTCAACGCTGACTGAACCTGCGCTGTCAAGCCAGTCGGATAGGTTTTTCCGTGATGGACAAACCAGGTGCACACCTGAGTAGTTACCGTAAAACCAGGCGGGACAGGAAGTTGCAGATCGGAATGGCCAGCCATTTCTGCAAGATTTGCTCCTTTGCCACCAAGAAGGTTTGACATGGAGCGATCTCCATCAGCACGACCATCACCAAAAAAATAGACGAAAGGAAGAGAGGTTGCCATGATTGCTTGATTTACAAGACAGTAAACGGCAGCGTCCGGGCGTTGCCGGTGAATTCGTTGTAAAGAAACATCGACTTCGTGTGATCTCAGGTGATCAGCGTGTAAGTCAAATGTGATCTTGGTCAGGTGCTCTGAAATGGCAACCTTATTTCATGCAGGAATAGACAAATGCTGGTGGAATATTCAACAAGGTATAATCAAGTCGAACACGCTTAAACCTGCGTGTGATCATCCGATATTTGGTCGGCGCATATTGATATTGCAAGTACTGCCCACCTGGTTTGAGAACGAGGTGGATTTGTTGTAGAATGGTCTCCTGCAATCGTTCATCCATCATGGCAAATGGCAAGCTGGAGATGATCGTATCTACTGAGCCATCACCATAGTTGGCGGTCAATAATTCTGCACTTTCGTCACTCAGCGTGCATCGCTTGTCAGCGGCAATTCGAGTACGGGTCAACTCCAGGAAATCTGTATTGATTTCGTAGGCCGTCATGCGTGCATCCGGGCGCATCCGTTCGAGGATAGCTTTCGTTATGACACCATTCCCGGTGCCCAATTCGACGATGTTGGTGGCTGTAGACCAATCAACCGGATCAAGCAATTTTTTAATCAGAAATCGGGAACTCTCCCAGACGGAACCCGTCTGGGTAATATCCTTCATAGCAGTACGTAGAAAATCGATCCGCGCCATGTTCTTGGCCTCTTTCCGTTCACCTCCAGTGATCTGAAGGATTCCAAGCCAATATAAGCACTTCTCAACGACGGATCACTATGCAGTTACCACAGCTGCATTCTTTGCACGTTTCCGGTCATGTTCTTTGAGGAATATTTTTCTCAGACGAATAAACTTGGGCGTTACCTCCACATATTCATCTGCCTGGATATATTCCAGTGCTTCCTCAAGGGTCATCTTCAATGGTGGTGCAAGTTTGACCTTGTCATCATTTCCTGATGAACGCATGTTACTCAGTTTTTTTGTCTTGGTAACGTTCACCACCAGATCACCAATCCGTGTATTCTCGCCAATGACTTGACCTTCGTAAATTTCTTCACCTGGACCGATAAAGAAAAATCCACGATCCTGCAAGTTGTTCAGGGAAAATGGAATAGCTGTTCCTGTCTCCATTACGATGAGAGATCCATTTTGACGGCCGGGAATATCACCTTTGTGGGCTTGATAATCCTTAAACCGGTGGTTCATGATTGCTTCGCCCGCCGTAGCTGTCAACAGGCTGGAACGCAAACCCATGATGCCACGAGAAGGAATCTCAAATTTCAGTAACATCCGATCCCCTTTCGGGATCATTTCCAACATGAGACCTTTCCGCTTGGTGACCATTTCAATCGCTTTGCCGGATACATTCTCGGGAAGATCAATGCGCAGATCCTCAATCGGCTCGCATTTCACTCCATCAATATTTTTATAAATAACCTGTGGTTGGCCAATCTGCAATTCATAACCCTCTCTGCGCATCGTTTCGATCAGTACAGAGAGGTGAAGTACTCCACGGCCAAAAACGATAAAAGAATCCGCTGTTCCTGTTTCTTCAACACGAAGGGCGAGGTTCTTTTCCAATTCCTTAAACAACCTGTCCTTGACGTGTCTGGACGTGACAAATTTGCCATCCTGTCCAAAAAACGGACTGTCATTGATCGTAAAGGTCATACTAATGGTCGGCTCATCTATGGCAATCGTTGGTAGAGCCTCCGGAAATTCTGGATCGGCAATAGTGTCACCAATTTCAAATCCTTCAATACCGACAATCGCGCAGATATCGCCAGCCTTTACCACATCAGCTTTCACTTTCTCCAAACCAGAGAAAACGAACAAGCCACGCATCTTTTGCTTTTGAATGGTACCATCCTTCTTAATGAGGGAAATCTGCTGCCCATCTTTCAATTCACCACGGTGGAGGCGACCGATAGCAATCCGTCCGACATAAGATGAGAAATCCAGGGAAGTAACCAGCATTTGAGTAGTGCCCTCTTCAGCCACTGGAGGTGGAACATGTTCCACAATGGCATCCAGGAGTGCAGTAACATTATCAGTCGGCTGTCTCCAGTCAGTGCTCATCCATCCTTGCTTGGCAGAACCGAAGATGGTTGGATAATCCAACTGCTCTTCGGTCGCTTCCAAATTGAACATCAGTTCAAATACTTCGTCATTCACTTCCTCCGGCGTACAGTTTTCCTTGTCCACCTTGTTGATAACAACGATCGGCTTCAGTCCCAGTTCCAGGGCCTTCTCCAATACAAAACGAGTCTGTGGCATAGGGCCTTCGAACGCATCGACGAGGAGGAGAACTCCGTCGGCCATATTCAGTACACGTTCGACTTCACCACCAAAATCCGAGTGACCCGGGGTATCGATGATATTGATCTTGGTGTCTTTATACATCATGGCCACGTTTTTGGCCAGAATAGTAATTCCACGCTCTCGCTCAAGATCGTTGTTGTCCATGACCAGTTCACCAACTTCCTGGTGCTCCTTGAAGAAATGGCCTGCAAACAGCATTTTATCAACGAGGGTGGTTTTACCGTGGTCGACGTGAGCGATGATGGCGATGTTGCGAATGGACTGCATACGATGTTATTATCTGAAAATGGGCGCAAAGATACGCTAAATAAAAGCAGTATCCGAGTAAAGGATACGTTAAGGAGTTGGGAGATGAATCAGGTATGAATGCGGAATTCGGTGTTTGCATTCGGTGTCCTGACGATGCTGCTTCTAGCAGCATGTCTGGATCCAGACCGTAAGCGTCTGGGTTCGGTCCTGCAAGCCAAAGCCTCCTTCAACGGGAGAAGCGTTATTTCGTGATTGCGTTATTGGGTTATTGGGTTATTTCGAGGAACCAGGGATGAGGAATGAGGGAGCAGGAATGAGGGATGAAATTGGTATTGGGCGTTAGGTATTGGGCGTTGGGGCTTTGAACCGAATGCCTGCTTTAATGGAAGGAGGGTTATTTCGTTATTTCGTTATTTCGTTATTTCGTTATTTCGAGGGATCAGGACCATAAAACCGAGCCCACCTTGAACATTGAACAGTCGAGCTAAAGGCGAGTACATTAAACCTTGAATCCAGACGATCCTGCC
>JAHEAU010000069.1:6299-14809 GCA_024642625.1 Lewinellaceae bacterium | reverse complement strand
CCCTTCTGCAGCGAATTGCTTTGCAAAAGTCAGTGTGGAGCTTTTGCCGACAACTTCTTGCATTGACACTGTTTATGTGAATATCCCGATGGATAATCCATTTACGATCTGCATAGCAGATGTACTCGATTTTGAAGGCAATATCATTTCTGCCAGTGTTTGTGGCGAGAACCTGGATGAGGTAGATGCAACGGTTGCTGATAATTCACCATGTGTCTTGTTGGATCCGGTTGACGGGTTTACAGGAACATCAATACTTTGCGTCATTCATTGCAATGATGAAGTTCCAGTGATTTGCGACACAACTTACATTATTGTGACCATCACCTCACTAGTTCCTTGCGATACCATCTTCCAAAACAGTCTGTATGGCTATGAGGTAGAGGATTGCACTGGTCAAGCGGAGATTTGTATCAAAATTGATCCGCTATTAGTGAGCGAGTATGACATTCTGGTCAATGGAAAAATATATTCCGGCCAGCTCTTGCCATGCGGTACGGATGCTGTAACCATATTACTTCCCGTAGGCAATTTCAATCTCCAGGTGATCCACAATCCGACTCAGTGCTCGAACAGCACTTCGATTCAGATTGATTGTCCGGAGGAAGAAAAGTTGATCGCAGTTGATGATCTTGCTACCACGAAAAAGAACCAGTCAAAAGAAATTGCCGTTCTCAACAATGATATTGTACCAAGTGGAACAAGCATTGAGTCGTTTGAGTTGATTAGCAGTCCAATTCATGGTACAGCGGTGATCAAAAACAATAAAACTGTCGTTTACTCACCTTCACCAGATTATTGTGGCCAGGATCAATTCACCTATGAGATATGTATCAATGAAGAGAATTGTGATCAGGCAGTAGTTGATATTGATGTCACGTGCAATGGCTTAGTTATCCATACCGGCTTCTCGCCAAATGGTGATGACATCAATGACATGTTCACGATTGATGGCATTGAGGATTATCCTCATAATGAATTGACAGTCTTCAATCGTTGGGGATTGAAAGTTTATCATCAGAAGGGATATAAGAACAATTGGAATGGGAATTGGGAAGACCAGGTCTTGCCTGATGGAACTTATTTCTATGTGTTCAAAGATGGAGAGGGCGAAACTTATTCAGGTTATGTCCAGATCCACAGATAATCAGTAGATGTGAATCGAAAAAGCGGCGTCCAATGGACGCCGCTTTTCTTTTACATTCTGATAATCTTGAATTCCGTTCTTCTGTTCAATTGGTGTTCTTCTTCGGAGCATTTGACGCCATCATCACATTTATTGACTAATTGCCGCTCGCCATACCCTTTGGCAATGAGACGCTTGATGTCTATTCCCTTATCCTTAAGATAGTCAATAGCTGATTGTGCGCGACGCTGTGAAAGGTCTTCATTATAATCGTCACGACCCCGGCAATCTGTGTGTGAGCTCAATTCAATTTCCATGTTTGGAAACTTGTTCATCAAGCGGACCAACTCATCCAGATTCGAACGGGCATCAGTACGAATCGACGCTTTGTTGTAATCATAATAGATCCCGTCCAATTTGAACTTTGCCCCTTCGGTCAGGTCTTCTTCTGCGATACCCAAAATAACCGGTTCGATCTCAATGATCCGTTTTGTCATTGGACCCATTCCCTCTATTTCCGGGGCAGATAATGCGATCACTGAACTCAGAAAGCCTTCGGCCTTGGCACGAATCTGATACCGTTTCCGCTCATCCAACAACCAAGGCAGGTTGGGGTCTGCAGCTTGACCGGAATTGGCTGTTTCCGCAAATCCCTGATCTGTCAGGAATTTTGCGGTGATTAACTCCACCTGTACATCATTCCAATCCATGATACCTTTCTCTTTGGTTGATCGAAGTTGGTAGCGCCCCTTAAACCAGGCACGCAATTCATCGGGGTCTGAAGGTTTCTTTTCATTTGTTGCACCCAGTGGACTTGCTTTTTGAACAGCTTCCAAACCCAGGATGGGCTTTTGTGCCTTCCTGTCACGCAATTGGACCAAATCACCTTCAACGAATATGGCGCCTGGAGGAAATAGGGCAGGATTGAAAAGATTAAGAGCAGAAGCCGACTTTTCATCTTCTTCAGAAGATTGGGGAACCGGGATCAATTTCCCAGCTGGAGTCATCTCAAAGACCTCGACTATTGGATTATTGACCGGATGACCACTGTCTTTATCAATCACATTGAAAATGAATGGCTGGTAAACACCTGGTTCAAGCTTGATGACTTGTGAGTTGTCACTTGGCAATTCAACCGCGTAATTTCCAGATATGAACTTGGGTGCTGACACTTCTATCGCATGCGAACCTGGGGTCAAGGATTGGATACGTAATTTTCCATCATCATTTGCTTCCAGTAGCCGCTTTCCAAATTTCACTTTGGCACCTGGGATAGGTAAACCGGTTTGAGCATCGACGATCATCAATTCAGCTGATGCGTAAGGCAACTCACCCAATGGTTTATTTGATACCCACTCATAAATATCATCAAGGCCCATACCTCCTGGGCGATTTGAACTGATATATCCCGTTCTTCGGCCGGTTATAGTAGACAAACCAAAGTCATCAAAACTTGTATTAATTGCATCACCCAAATTCCGGCCCAAAGTCAGCGCCTTATTTTCACCTGGAGCAGCAACAAACACATCAAGTCCACCAAATCCAGGCAATCCATCGGATGCGTAAAACAGAAATCCATCATCACTCATGAATGGAAAAACTTCATTTCCAGGGCTATTGATCCCAGGACCCATATTTACGGGAACACCCCAGGTGCTGCCCACTCGTTCCACCTTGTATAGGTCCATACCACCCTGCCCACCAGGCATATCTGAAGAGAAATACAAGGTTTTCCCTTGTTGATCCATCGTCGGGTGACATGTAGCGTATGTCGAAGATGAGAATGGAACACATGAAATGGCCTTCCAACGGTTTCCTTTCTTTCTGGCTTCCCAGATCGTAAGGTCGCGCATGCCTTTTTCATTCAGTCCTTCGGTTTGAGTCCGGGTAATATACACAGACTGCGCATCCGGAGACATGACCGCAACACCATCATGATACCTGGTATCCAATTCACCAAATTGCTTTGGCTTGTGCCATTGGCCCGTTTCGCTTCGCTCGGCTATAAACAACTCCGCAAATCCTCGCATAGTCCAGGAATCCTGAAGCAATCCAGGACGACTGAACGCCCGATCTGTCGTAAACAAGAGCCTGTTCTCCCAGGGAATAGCAGCAAATTCGGATGCCGGAGTATTAATTGCTGGCAAACTTGAGAATTGGACAAGAAGAGGGTTGTCCTCCTTAGGCACTTGCGGGCATAAAACTTGCGTCAATTCACCCTTCTCTTCAAGGTATTTCGTGTACCATAGCTGGCCTTCTTCGCATTGCCCCGACATCTTTAAAACAAGTGCATAATGGAGATAGTCTTCTATACTTCTGATCTGGTGAATTCCCTTGCCATACCAAATCGATGCTTCGACGGGCTGTCCATTAAGACGGTAATTATCGCCTAACTGTAAACAAACTGCCGGGGAACTTGACAATTCCTCAATGTCTTTCAGGTATTTGGAGGTCGACAGAGCAAATCCACCCTGATTCGGCAAATTAAATGGATCTGCCTTTTTCAAGTAGGTTTTTTGGGTGTAGTCAAATCCAGATTGCGCCACCAAAATACTCGTGAAAAAAATCAGAATTGACAGTGATATTATAGACTTCATGGTTGGTCAGGATTAAAAGAAACGAATGTGTCGAGTGCCTTCGGACGCTTTGTCGAGGCTATATTCTAACATGATTTCAGCGGTACCATTTGAATATTGATTCAATGCTGAAACTGTAAAGTCATACCCGACACCCAGTTTCCACTGCGGAGAAATTCGATATTGAACAACCCCGGAAATAGCATCGTCCAATCGATAGGCAACGCCCAGGATCAATTGGTTCATGAGTAAAACACTTAAATCAAAAGCGATATCCATCGGGGCTGATGGATTGTAACTAAGCAATACACCCGGACGTACACGGCATTGAGGCGCAAGTCCGATATCAAATCCGGCCATGCCAAATACCTCACGAATATCTCCGGTTTTTATTTCGGAGTTGGTATTATCCCGATACAAGTGATTTTTCAAAAATCGGGGCACCGAAATGCCGATATACCATGCTTTGTTGTTCAATGTAAGTCCGGCACCAAAATTGGGCTTCCAGACATTTTCCAAACCGGTACCTACCAATGGGTCACCGACATCCGCAGGATCGGCAAGATCCCAATTGATTCTTCCATATTCTAGTGTCCCGGACAGGCCCCCGAGCAACTGCAAACCGCCCGCCATGTGCAAAATATATGCATAGGATGCAGTTGCCTGTCCCGTTTGGGTCACTCCGATCAAATCATAGCTCATAGCCATGCCCAACACAGCATTGTGCTGGCTCAATGGTGCAATGATATTGACCATTCCCGTTCTGGGAGCACCTTCGACGCCAAACCATTGGTGCCGATACATCCCGGTAAAGGTGAGTGCATCATAGGTGCCAACCAATGATGGGTTGAAGTTCAGTTTGTTAAATGTAAACTGAGTGAATTGCGCGGAATGCTGTGCCTGAACACTGGCCATTCCGACAAACAAACCAAGTAAAAGCAGAATTCGTGTTCTCATGATTGTTTGTTTATTCCCGAATGATTTCAACCCAGCCCTGTATAGTTTGTGGATTCAAGCCATTGATCTGAATCAAATAGAAATATGTAGTATTGGGTAATGGATTCCCCTTGTAAGTTCCATCCCAATCCTGTTGATAATTGTCTGTGAAAAAGACACGATCGCCCCATCGGTTGAATATAGATATCTCATGGTCCGGATAATCCTCTAGACAAGGGACGACAAAGAGGTCATTAAATCCATCCCCGTTTGGTGTGATCATATTAGTGATATCACAATCTGATGGTGTCAGGTCTTCTGATATTTCAATAGTCA
Source organism: Lewinellaceae bacterium (assembly GCA_024642625.1). Lineage (GTDB taxonomy): Bacteria > Bacteroidota > Bacteroidia > Chitinophagales > Saprospiraceae > JAGNXB01. The sequence goes on along the minus strand of JAHEAU010000069.1, from coordinate 9,835 downwards.
GAATCCCCTCATCACATACCTCTTCACAGATACTCCCGCAGATAGAATAGACAACCGTTACTGTTCCAGTAAAACCGGATTTCGGTTCATACTTGAAGGAACCATCAGCAGACATCGTCAGAATTCCCTGATCTGGTCCGCTCACGATATTGATCAGTATACTCTTGGTATTGAATTGATCATTTGCCAACAGATTACCCTGGAGTAATTTCTGGGTGTACGGTATCTTGTAATTGTCGTTTTGGGCAACAACAATCGCTGCAGGTAAAACCGTCAGATTAAACGGTAATGCATTAACAGAAGTGCATCCCTCCACCGTCACATTGACAGCATAACCACCATCATCATCTTCTTGAGCATTTTGTAAAATGTAGATCGGATCAAGTGAGGATCCAATTGGATTAAACATGCCACCAGGAGACTGGAACAACCAGGTATAAACCACATCCTGTCCAGTATATAGTTGACTGGATAATATAATTGAGTCACCGATACAGATCTCTGCCGGATCAATGTCGATAATCGGTGTCGTCGGCACTGGTTTTACATCCAGGAACAAGGACACTGTGTCTCCGGCACACCCTTGGCTTGATAATACGGTCAAGGTATAGTTACCCTCAGCTGCGGAAGATGCAATCACTTTTGCAGTTAACGGTGCAGTATTTGGAACTGTTTTCGTGAACAAATAACTGTTCGGGCCTGACCATGTGTAGGTAAGATCAGCAGGAAAAAGCTTGAGATTCTGTCCTGTCAAAGTAACTTCTTTCCCTTTACATACCTCAATTACTGGAGGCAAGTCAGCCAGTATCGGAGTCACATCCGGCCAGCAATTGAATTGTCGGAATTCATCTACAGAATTCATATCTGTATCCGGACAAGGTTCACCGCCTGGACATTCTTCTTGGTCTGTCCAGAAGTCGTTGTCACTATTCAAGTCATCGACATCCGGCATACCATCGCCGTCAGAATCAACACAATCCCATGGATCAGGACACTCATATCCGTCTCCAATACCGTCGCCATCACGGTCAATATCCTGGAAGTCGGGCTTTTTATCGTTATCCAGATCTCTTGGATCTGAGATAGACTTGAATAACGTGCCTGCTGCATCCATGACCAATGCTCCACGATTATTGACAACCAATGGACTAATTCCAGGTCGACTGTCCTTATCCGGATCGGCATGAGGTGCCTCTAATGCATCTGGCAATGAATCACCATCAGCATCCAGATCCCGATAATCTGGCTCTGCGTCCTGATCAGTATTCACCAAAATAGAAGTCGATTTGATCGTGAATCCGACTGCATCACTGACAAGTCGGCCATTCACATCCACATTGACAGGTCCCTGGCCTGGTTCACCATCCATATCCGCATCGGAACCAATATTTTCCAGGACATCATGGATACCATCGTTATCTGAGTCAATATCCCTATAATCCGGATATCCATCATTGTCTTTGTCTCGAGGAAATGGTAGTGGATCTCCTGTATTCATAGGATCGATTACAAGCGGAATTCCTCGGAGCCCTACTGCGGGTAAACCCGTACCATCGTCCATACGACCATCGTTGTTGCTGTCGTACTTGGTATATCCTTCTTCAGCGACATCATGCGATCCATCATTGTCACTGTCAAGATCCAGGTGATCAAAGACAATATCTCCATCACTATTCAATCGGGTATAATTGATTGTAGCTGTGAATGCATCCGGATGAGTTGCCAATAGATTATAGAGCCCATTTGCGCCAAAGTCAGACTTTGGACCATCAATGATTCCATTTCTGTTTGCATCTGGCCCATCGTGGCCAGCCTCAAACAAATCTGTGAGGCCATCATTGTCACTATCCAGATCAACGTGGTTAGCTACGCCGTCACCATCCGTATCATAGGCAGCTGCAATGCGGTCACAAATACCGTCATTATTGGCATCTACACAGCCATTATTTACTGCCGGATCATTGGCATCCCAATAGTTTGGAATAAAATCACCGTCTTCGTCGCCATCTGGATCCTTACCACCTGGCAAGCAGTCAAAGTTGGGCAAGCCCTGGCAGAATTCCATCTTGTCAGGAATACCATCATTATCGTTATCCAGGTCCTCAAAATCACGGACGCCATCCCCATCTGTATCGTTGGTGAAAAAGCTGTTTGGATCGCGGAAGTCATCGACACCATCAGTATCTGAATCCGGACAATCCGGGTCATCACCATTCGGGCATTCTACCATATCACCCAACCCGTCATTGTCACTATCCAGGTCATGATAATCCGGAATGCCATCGCCATCGGTATCCGGGCAAGGCACACCTGTTTCGCATTCGTATCCATCAGAAATACCATCATTGTCGCTATCCGTGTCTTGAAAATCAGGCATGCCGTCACCGTCAAAATCAGGTGGTACATGGACATTGACAAGAACATCACCGTTTGCATCTTTTGTCGGCACTCCGAACGCATTCACCGTCGGAATACCAAATCCGGATATGCCGTCATGGTCAGGATCATAAACCCCGGCCTCATACGTATCCCAAATGCCATCTGCGTCACTATCCAGATCTTGAAAATCAGGAAGACCCAACATATCAGTATTCACAGGATATGAGGTCGTCATAACCGGGTTGCCTGCTCCGTCCAGATAGACTTGTCCATAGATGTTCACCACAAGGTCAATGTCCGCTCCAGTGCCGATAAATCCGTTGTTATCACCATCTGGATTAACCGTTTCAATCACATCCATCAAGCCATCATTGTCTGAGTCGTGATCCAGATAATTAGGTACACCATCTCCATCAAAATCTTTCGGAGCTGAAAGTGGATTGCCAGTAGAAGATGGACTGATCTGGATTGGAAAGCCAACACTGTCAACCATGATACCACCAAATCCGTCATCAATGGCACCGTCATTATTGCTGTCCAACATCTGCATGTCGTTTTCTGCGACATCATTGATCCCATCATTATCCGATTCCCTGTCATCATTATCCGGGACGCCGTCGTTGTCCTTATCCGGAGGCAAGTAGGTCGCCACAGCCAACTGACCGTTGGAAACACTTGAAATATTATTATAAAACCCATTGTTGCCAAAATCAGCCACGGGCGCATTGATCACACCATTGCCATCAGGATCTGGAACATCATGACCGGCCTCATACATATCAGGAATGCCATCATTGTCAGAATCCAGGTCAAGATGATCAGGAATTCCATCACCATCCATATCATATATTGCTGCAACTTGATCACATATCCCATCGCCATTTAGGTCTGCACATGGATTCGTAAATGCAGGATCATTAGCATCCCGAAAATTCAGAATCTTGTCCTTGTCCTCATCATGTGACGGATCAAACCCGCCTGGCAAGCAAGCAAAGCTTCCGGTAACTGAACAGAATTCCCGGATGTCGGGGATACCATCATTGTCATCGTCAAGGTCGATGATATCGATAATACCATCACCGTCAGAATCTAAAGATGGATCGATACAACTGTCGACGATATCGATCAGAATGGTCACTTCATCAGCAATATCCGAA
>JAHEAU010000069.1:0-6289 GCA_024642625.1 Lewinellaceae bacterium | reverse complement strand
CATCGCCTTCAGCATTGGAATATGCATATGGCTGAGATGTCGGTAATGGATTTCCGGGAGTCCCTCCTCCGCTGACACCACCACCGAAAGTGGAATGATCATATAAAAAGGAAACAGTTCCTGGATTCACACCATTCAGACGAGTTAAATTAATACCGCCTGTGGTTGATTCCACGTCAAAAACTAGAAAGTGCATTTCGCCACTGTAGATCGTACCTGACATCCGAAGACTCAACGGAAAGTTCTTTTGAGGAGGAATCGGCACTCCCAAATTGTCCATGCCATCCCAAAAAACGGAATCCTTCCCGCCAAGGACCTCCTTGCTCAGAATGACATCCTCTGGATCGTTAAATGAACCATTCTGGTTAACATCGATTCGCAATTCAACATCTCCACGACCCACCGTTTCGAACGTCACATAACCTCCTTGACCAACGCCCATTACATATTTGCCACATATTGAATAAATACTCGTATCGGCCACATATGCAGAAAAATCCACATTGAAAAGTGGATCTGAATAATCTGGTATTTCCGGGTTCAACCAATTTGTAAATGTGACATTTCGATATACATCATAATCCGGGGCAGCCAATGGAAGCTCCGGATCTGGCAGGTTGAAAAACATCTTATTATTCGCAATCGGTGCAAAGTCTTTGGTTTGTGGTTCATAAAAATAGTAGTTGCCATTCAGCCAGCTGTTGGCTTGCCATGACCTGATGTATTCCGTATCCTCAGTAGAGCGGAGGATGGGCTTACGCTCATGATCGACAATACCCCGATTGTTACTGGAAAGAAACCAACCCCATGGATCTATATCTTCCATCATCAGGCTGTATTGAATTCCCTCTTCACTCATGATGAACAAATCAATATCCGTCAGATTGCCATTGTTATTGACGATATAGGAGATCTCCTGGGTAAACACACGGCCTGTAACCATATCTCCCCCATCATTTGCAGCTGCATTTTTAGAAACAGTGATATCCCAAGCCAACACAACCCGCTGGTTGGTCGGTTGATCATTGATACGCTGCCAGTTGTCAATATTCAACACGTTGTTGAATGGACTGGTCGTATAAGCCGGATATTCAAGTGTAATTGTCCAGATCCCGCCTTCACCTTGAGCAACCGGTACAATACCTGGAATATATCCTGGACCGTTTGTTGTCCCCCCACCTGTAGGGCCTGCAAATTCTTGTGTTTTGTTATAGATAATCCCCTTCTGAATATTGACACCCTTGTTATCAAATGTCGTATGTGTCGTCCCATCCGGACGAATCACCCGGAGAAAGCCACCAGCAATACCGATATGGCTCGAGCCGACCTGAATGAATTCACCTGCCTTAGCGTATACCTTGATCTGTTGGCGTTGTTGCGCGTTGAAAAACTGCCGGTATCCCTTTGTACTAACCAGATCCTTGGACCCTTCAGCATAGATACTGCCAGCCAAAAACAGAAACACCAAAATCAGACCCAAAACATGCCACCGAAACTTCATGGAGATCATATTAAATAATTTTCAAATACATATTTATCAATATCTATACCAACTTCACATTATTGGCACTACACATACACCAATGTGTCATGTCACGGATATCCCTCCATATACGCCAAACAGCTCCCGGGTGTTTCACGGAGAATGTGTAGCTTTCAACATTCAACAATCCTGTGTCATGCGCATCCTTTGTTCATTATTTGTTCTTCTTTGGTTTACACCCATAATCGTTCATTCCCAATCACTTCAACTGGAAGAAATCATGAATGGGGAGGAGTTTGTTGGTTACTTACCCGAAGACATCAGTTGGTCTCCCGACAGTAAAACCATCTCCTTTTCCTGGAATCCTGATCAGGAGCTTCTCCGTCAAACGCATGTCTGGAATGCAACTCAGGGAATCGTAAAGTTGTCTCCTGAGGAGATTCGAGATTTGCCGTCAGGACAATGGACTTGGAGCAGAACATATGACACTGCTGTAGCAAGTCACTTTGGCGATCTTTATTTATGGGATGCGGATACGAAATCTTTCCGCCAACTAACGTCAACTTTGGAACGAGAGTCCAATCCATTTTTCGGCAAATCTTCTTCGGAGATTGTTTATATCTCAGGAAATAACCTCTTTCTCCAGGAATTGAACAAAGGTTCAATTACCCAATTGACTGATTTTCAGAAAGGCCAGAAACAAAGGGAAAAAACGCTTCAACCTCAAGATCAATGGTTAGAAAAGGACCAGTTGCGATTGTCCACTGTACTTCAGTCCCGTAAGGCAACGACTCAAGCCAAAAAAGCATTCACAGAATCAACAAAGCCCCTGCGCCCAAGGACTGTTTATTTGGGGGATGATCGAATTTCTGGGATATCATCAGACCATTCACTCAGATATATCACGTGGATGCAAATCCATGCTGCAACAACCAAATCCACAGATGTCCCTGCTTATGTCACAGAATCGGGCTATACGGACGAATTAAGGGCTCGCCCGAAAGTAGGGCATGATCAGGACGACTACACATTTCATTGTTATGACCGGAAACGGGATACAACTTATCAATTGTTTATTGACAGTCTGCCCGGAATCTATCTAAAGCCGGCTTATCAAGCAATTTATCACACCGATTCACTACCCTGGAATCCAAATTTACGAATCCCCAAACCGGTCATTTTTCACGGACCTATTTGGTCAGAAGACGGTCTGGCGTTGCTGGATATCAAGAGTCTGGATCACAAAGACAGGTGGATAGCCGTTTACAATCCTGCCGACAACAGATTGAATGTTGTTGATTATCAACACGACGATTGTTGGATAGGTGGTCCTGGCATTGTAGGCTGGACAGAGGTCGGTGGCCAGATTGGTTGGCTGGATAATGGAGAAACTGTTTGGTTCCTTTCCGAGGAGTCTGGATATGCTCACGTGTACACATACCAACTTGGGTCAGGTTCCCGATCCGCTCTGACGAATGGCAATTTTGAGGTCCTCAATGTTGAATTGTCAAGAGATCGCAAGACTTTCTTCATTCAAGCCAACGCAGAGGGACCTGCAGAAAAGCACTTCTATCACTTGCCAGCTGCTGGTGGACCTATGAAACGAATCACTGACCGACCCGGCAATTACGAGGTTACCATTTCGCCAGATGAAAAACAGTTGGCTATACGGTATTCATTTTCCAACAAACCCTGGGAATTGTATGTGATGTCAAATCGTCCAATGGCGAAGATGACCTGCATTACTCAATCAACTACGCCACAATTTGATGCGTATAACTGGCGCATTCCGGAAATTATCCATGTGCCTGCTGATGATGGAGCGCGGGTTCCAGCAAGAATCTATCGACCAAAGAACACGAATGGTGCAGCAGTGATCTTTGTCCACGGTGCGGGCTATCTGCAAAATGTACACAACTGGTGGAGCAGCTATTACCGTGAATATATGTTCCACAACCTTCTGTGCGATGAGGGGTTCACTGTCCTGGATATGGACTATCGGGCCAGCAGCGGATATGGCCGAGACTGGCGCACAGCAATCTATAGACACATGGGTGGACGAGATCTGGCAGATCAAGTGGATGGCGCTCATTATTTGGCTGACAGTTTGGGTATTGACGCTGACAGGATCGGAATCTATGGGGGATCATACGGCGGATTTATTACATTAATGGCACTCTTTCAACATCCAGGTACATTCGCATGTGGTGCTGCTTTGCGGTCAGTAACAGACTGGGCGCATTACAACGACCCCTACACTTCAAATATCCTGAATACACCTTTTGAGGACAGTATCGCTTTTCGATTGTCTTCTCCGATCTATTTTGCAGAAGGATTAGCAGATCCACTCGTCATGTTACATGGAATGGTTGATGAAAACGTGCATTTTCAAGATGTGGTCCGACTCAGTCAACGATTGATTGAATTGGGAAAGAGCGATTGGGAACTGGCGGTATTTCCTCTGGAAGATCACGGTTTCGTTGAGGCTAGTTCCTGGAAGGCTGAATACCGACGAATTCATGAATTGTTCAGGAAGCACCTTTTGCCTTCCGGCCATTGAGTAAAGCCTGCCGTACACTGCCAGCTTCAAATAGCTTTGTTCTGGCATCAGACTCGGTTAATCCCATTTCCTGCATTAACATCAGGGTGCCACGTTCAACCAGTTTTTGATTGGCCAGTTTCATGTCGACCATTCGGTTGTCTAACACCCGACCTAACCGGATCATGGTTGCAGTCGAAATCATATTGAGAACCATTTTCTGAGCTGTCCCTGCCTTCAGGCGGGTACTCCCACTGACGAGCTCAGGGCCGGTAACCACTTCAACTGGAAAGTCAGCTGAATTCGCCACGGGTGATCCTGGATTACACGTGATACATCCGGTGATAATACCCTCAGAGCGACAAGCTTCCAGACCAGAAACCACATAGGGTGTCGTACCTGAAGCGGCAATGCCAATGACGACATCACCGGAATGAATCTGGCAAGCTTGCAAATCAGACCAAGCCAATTGTGCATCATCTTCTGCCCCTTCAACCGCTTGCCGGATGGCACTATCTCCACCAGCGATCAATCCATTCACCCAATCTGCAGGGACACCGAAAGTAGGTGGGCATTCCGATGCATCCAGAATCCCCAATCTGCCACTGGTGCCCGCTCCGATGTAGAATAAGCGGCCTCCTCTTTCCATACAGCTGACGACAATTGTCACCAGTGCTTCTATTTGCGGCAATGCTTTTTCGACTGCGAGATGCACGGTTGCATCCTCCCGATTCATGGCCGTAATGAGGGCGTGAACAGACCAGGTTTCCAGATGACGATGAGGTGATGCTGACTCGGTAATACGTTCCATGGAATAAAGGTACATCGTATCGGAATCCTAGGTGCACAGCCTTGACTCACGATATTTTATTGATTCGCCGTTAATCTGAGGCATTTCATCGAAAATCTTTAGGAATATTGATTTAATTTCAATAGCATTGTGATATCATTTCAATATCATCACTATGAAAGAAATTACATCAAAACCCAATTCTGGTTATACCATGCTGATCGTGTTGCTGCTCATGCTTGCAACTGGAATTACTTTTCTTCTTATTCGGATGCCATTGCCCGGAATCATTATCCTGGTAGCCATGCTTCTGATCCTCCCGGGATTTTTCTTTATCAATCCAAATAGTTCGGTCGTACTCACCTTGTTTGGAGAATACAAAGGCACGGTCAAGGCAAACGGATTCTTTTGGGTGAATCCATTTTATTCCAAGAAACCCATTTCACTACGTGCACGAAATTTTGATTCTGAACGACTGAAAGTCAATGATAAAATGGGAAATCCTGTGATCATTTCAGTCATTTTGGTCTGGCGTGTCCAGGAAACCTTCAAAGCCGCATTTGAAGTTGACAATTACGAAACGTTTGTGACGGTCCAGACAGATGCAGCCGTCCGGAAACTTGCAGCACGCTATCCATATGACAATTTTGACGATGAAATGGCCGAGTTGACCCTCCGTTCCGGTTTGGAAGATGTCAATCACAACCTTGAAAGAGAATTGGATGAGCGGTTGGCTATTGCCGGGATCGAAGTGATCGAAGCGCGTATCGGATATCTTGCCTATGCGCCTGAAATAGCAAACGCCATGTTGCGTCGCCAACAAGCTACTGCGATTGTCTCTGCCCGATTTAAAATCGTAGAAGGAGCTGTCGGCATGGTCGAAGAAGCCCTGAAAATGCTCTCAGCAAAGAATGTCATTCATTTGGATGAAGACAAAAAAGCTGCTATGGTCAGCAATCTCATGGTGGTTCTTTGTGCAGATCATGACGCCGTTCCAGTACTGAATACAGGTACGCTGCATCAGTAATCCATGTTATGGAAAAGAAGAAATTCGTTTTACGAATAGATGCGTCTACCATGGCAGCTGTCGAAAAATGGGCAGCGGATGAATTTCGAAGTGTTAACGGGCAGCTGGAATGGTTGATCACAAGGTATTTGCGAGAGCGGGGGCGCATGCCTGCCGAACCGCCGGAGTCCGAAGAAAAGTCTAATCAAGATGAAGGATCTGCGCAGGCAGGTCCTTCCCAGTCCTGAAGCAGCAGACACAAGTTGGCTAGTCTTCCTTCAAGCAAGCAGCCGCCACAGCCAGAGATTCGACAACCATATTGGCATGCGGATCTTCTTCACCAATCCGAATGGTGTACATGCCCAATCGTGCGCCAAAGGCGATGTCACTGGCACTGTCGCCTATCAAGACGGATCGGGCGAACTGGATCTCCGGGTGATCAGCAAATGCTTGAAGCGCCATTCCAGGAAG